>JBJOKU010000141.1:0-4641 GCA_046045925.1 Pseudomonadota bacterium | reverse complement strand
CAGAAAAAGCCACCATCGAGATCGTGGCCCTGATGTTCCAGAGCATCCTCACCGAAGAGCGCATTCCCAGTGCCGTGCGCGTGTTGTTTGCACGCTTGCAAATGCCGGTGATCCGCGTGGCCCTGGCCGAACCCGAATTCTTCGAGATGCTGGAGCATCCTGCCCGCAAGCTCATTGACCGCATGGGGTCGTGCGTGCTTGGATTGGAGGGGGCGGATGTCAGCGACGATGCGCTCATCCGTGAAATCAGCCGCATCGTCCAGACCATCGAACAATACCCGGACACCGGGCGGCGGGTGTTCAAGCTGGTGCTCGACGAGTTCGAGAAATTCCTGCAAAAGCACTTGGGCAATTCGGAGTTCAGCCGCAAGCTTGTGGGCGTGGCCCAGCAGGTGGAGTTGCGCGAAACGCTGTCGATCCAGTACACCATCGAAATCCGCAACCTCATTCGCGATGTTTCCATCAACGAAAAGGTGCGTGAATTCCTGCTGAAAACCTGGTCTGAAGTGCTGGCTGTGGCCGCCGTCAAGCATGGCAAGAACGGAGCCAAGACCAAGCTTCTCAAGGAGGGCACTTCTCGCCTGATCTGGGCTGCCGGGGCCAAGCACCTGCGGGCAGATCGCATGAAGCTGATTGCCGAAATGCCCAGCCTCATGCAACTGCTGCGCGATGGACTGGACACCATCAACATGGACAACCAGGCCGCCAAGGAACTGGTGGACATGCTTTCGCGCGCACTGGGCGATACTTTCAAAGTCCGCACCCAGGCAATTGATGCCGCACAACTGGCCGCCATCAGCAAGCGGCTGCAAAACCTCGAAGAATTCTTCAGCGACGAAGACCTGGGCGACTTGCCCATTCACCCCGAAGACCTGGAGTTGATGCTTGACATGGACTCGCAGGGGCTGACCCTCATTCTCCAGTCACCAGCAGAGCCTGGTGAGGCGGCAATGCACTGGACCCGCGAGATCGAGCTGGGCAAATGGTTTGCGCTGGAGCACATGGGGGCCAAAGCCACTGTGCAGTACGCATGGCACTCCGACATGCGGCAACTGCATTTGCTGGCCAGCGCAGACGGGGCCAGCTACCTCTTCCAGGCCCGTGCGCTGGCCGGGTATCTCGAAACGCAGAAAATCACGCCCCTCGAAGAAGAAGCCTTGTCAGTACGGGCCACGCGCGTGGCCCTCGACAAGATCAACGCCCAGCCGGAGTCGCTGCTCGACTGAGACGGGCGACAGCGTGATCCTGTTCGCAGGGCTCAAGCGTGTCGACTCCGCCGCGCCGCCTCAATGCTTGTGCTGGTGGCCTTGACCGGCGGCTGCTTTGCCGGGAGCAACGCTGTCCACCGGGATGCTCAGCTCCAGCTTGCCCGCCACGCCCTTGGCATCCTTGTAGGTGAAGGTCACGGGCACCTTGGCTCCCTTGGCCAGTGGCGCTTTCAGCCCCACCAGCATGAGGTGATAGCCACCGGGTTTGAGCTCCAGCGGCTTGCCTGCGGGCACGGCCAGCTTGTCAATGGCGCGCATCTTCATCACATCGCCCACCATGGCCATTTCATGCAGTTCTGCCGAGCCAATGGCGGCATCAACGCTGGCACCCGTGAGGGTCACGCCCTCTTTGGACTTGAGCGTCATGAAGCCGCCCGTGCCTTGCTGCCCCGCCACGGTGGCGCGAATCCACGCGTTCTCGGCTTGCAAGGCCTGTGCGGCAACCAGCATGGGCGCAGCGGCCAGGGCGATCAGTGTCAATGTCTTTTTCATGATGTTTCCTTTCGGGTTGGACTAAGTTTGACTCGCACTCAACTGACGAGTGCGAACGGAAAAAACGGAGCAAAGGGCAGTGCCGTACAAGTGTGGATGGATCAGGAGGGCAACCAGGCATTGAGTGCCGCAGCTTCTGGCGAACCAGTGCTGCGCTGGATTTTCCCCGTTGCGTCAACCAAAACGATGTATGGCGTGATATTGCGCCACTGGGGGTCGATAGCGTAACGGATAGCCGCTTCGGAGCCATCAAAAAAGTAAAGCCGGGAAGCCGTTGCAAAGTGATGTGCGTGCCCCATTGTTTTGCTATTGTGCGAGTCCATGATGACCACGGCCACATGGGGCTTGGCACTGCCACCCTTCAAATCAGTGGTTCGTTTGGCAACATGTTTGCGTTCTATGGCCTTGTTCAATTGTTCGAACGCATCCGGACATGTCGAGCAATAGGTGGTCGTGAACAAATAGGCGGCAGGGCGTGGCCCGCTCTTGAGAAGTTGTGCCCATGTGTGTTGGTCAAACCGGCTTGCCGTTGCAAGACTGTCATGAGCCTGCGCCAGACAGGTGGTGATGCACCACAAGAGAAGCACCGCCAGGCAACGTTCAGTTATCGACTTCATAAACATTCACCTTGTTCGCGTCGCGCCAAACCACAACCACGCGCCCATTGTTGTGAACCAAGCGTGGGTGGTCATTTTCTGCGTGAGTTTGAGCCAGATCACGCAGGACAAATTGCCGCCCGCCGTCATTCGACACCCAAGCTCTCAGCAGCCACTGCTCTCCATTGAAGCTTCGCCACGCGACAACGACACGTTCGCCCTGCGCAGCCACATCAGCGTGCTCGGCCTGCGGGTCTGGCAGCTCTCGCACTGTGGCCTCGTCAGGCACGCCAGATTCTGCAAGTCGTCCATAGCGCACTGCGAGTTTGTCCTTGCCTTGCACTTTGCGGCTGCCAAACCAGACCGCATGGAAGCCTTGACCTTTTGCCTGCCCGGAGGCAGGTGCGAGTCCGGGGCCGTGGTGCGGACAGCCAGTGAGATGCCAGCCATCGTTGGATGCGCGGGCAATGCTGCCTGACCCGTCTGCGCCCAGTTTTGCGAAAGCATGATCACGAATGTTGCCGTCGAAAACATGCCGCCACATGGCCCTCAAGTAACCATCATCACCTGCAGCCAACGCAATGCGGCAACATTCGCAAGTGTGATCGGCCACTTTGGTGTCCGCTCCGAAAGTGAGGCCGCCGTCTTTGGAAACGTTTGCATAAATGGCCGCCCCGGAATAGGTTGACTTGTTGTCAACCTTGGGGGCCAACTCCAAATCGCGCTTGTCAATCCAGACCGTGTACAGGTCGCCACGCGCGTCAAACGCGACAGACTCAAAACGGTGCGTAATGATTTGACGATCCTGATGCACCGTGTAGGGTTTGGAGAAACTCTGCCCCGCATCGGTGGAGCGCAGCATCCGGATCATTCCGGTGAATGGTTTGGACAGTGGTTGCGTGTAGGTAATGACCACTTGACCAAGGGCCCCCCATGCCAGCTTGGGGCGATTCTCGCCGTCGGCAGAAATGGCATCAGTGCCCACATCAAGCAGGCGTGGCTCACTCCACTGCTGCAAGTCTTTGTCCAGCGTGTGCTGAAAAAACAAGCGGCCATGCAAGTTCAACCCCACCAGCCATAAGCGCCCTTGGGGATCAAAAGCAACGGCGCTGCCCAACTGGGGGCGAGGCTTGCGCATGGCAGCGGGCTTGCTTTCTGGTTGTTTCGACGCACCCAGAACGGGGGTGCTGGCCTGCACGGCATCGCCAGATGGCGGCTTCGTGGCAGACTGGCTGTGCTGCATGTGCTGCGCCTGGGCGGGGCTGCTCCCCAGCAGCAAGCCGCCCAGCAATGCAAGCATGAACGCCCATCGTGCCTTGAAGCTCATGATCGACTCCTGTTGATCGTCAAACCAGTCGCGAAATGCCTCATTTCAGACTGTACTTCAGTTCAGTCTGAAAACTGCGCTGCGGCAGTGAGTGCGCTTGATGTGCCTTGTCATTGGTCAGGTTCTCGATGCCGAACGCCAAATCCCAGGTCTTGGCAACGTGCCACACAGCTCGCACATCCTGTTGATTCACCCGTGACACGCCACCATAAGTTTCGGGGTTGATGTCGGTGTTGAGTTGGTCGTTGAAATTGCGCCCTGCCCAACGCCATGCACCTGAGAGCGTCAATTGCTCATTGGGGCGATAGCTGGTTTGAACGGTGTAACGTTGAGGTGGAATACGCAGCCAGCGTTTGCCTGCCGAAGCAGGCAGCACCGAGTTCTCTTTCACGATGGACTTCGCCCAAGTTGCGCTGCCGCTCACGTCCAGCCCTTTGATACCCACATCGCGAGACTGCCAGACAATCTCCAGTCCTTGCGTCAGCACCCGGTCAACATTGCTCACATTGGTGATGCTGGGCGAAACCGTGGTGTTGGTCTGGCGCAGAATGGCATCGTGCACATCGTCCTGGAAAACACTGGCCCGGAGGGTGTGCTTGCTCCAGAATTTTTCTGCTGACAATTCCAGCGCTGTAGAACGCTCTGGCCTGAGGTTGGGGTCGTTCTGGGTGATGCTGGTGCCCGACTTGCTGCCATTGAACAACTCGTCCACATTGGGGAATCTCACCCCCCGGCCCAAGCTGACTTTGAGCAGGGTATCTTCTTTCACCGCCCAGGCCAGTGAAGCCTTGGGGCTGTTGGCCGTGAGGTGGCGACCCGCATAGGAGACAGGTGTCGCTCCTGTGGCGAAAGTGTAGCCGTCATAAGACTTGAAGTCCTCGTAGCGCAACCCTGCGGTCAGTGTCCAATCAGGCGCAAACTTCCAGGCATCTTGCGCATACAGGGCGTTCACAGTGGT
>JBJOKU010000140.1:0-4648 GCA_046045925.1 Pseudomonadota bacterium | reverse complement strand
GGCAAGAGCACATTGATCCAGGACGTGCTCACCCCCGCACTGCTGCGCCATTTCGGCAAAGCCACCGAAGCCGCTGGCGCACACGACCGACTCTTGGGTACGGACTGGCTGAGCGATGTGGTGTTTGTCGATCAATCGCCCATCGGCAAGACAGCCCGCTCCAACCCGGTGAGCTACGTGGGCGCGTGGGACGCGATTCGCACGCTGTTTGCCACCGAGTTGTTGAGCCAGCAGCGCGGCTACACCGCCAGCAAGTTCAGCTTCAACAGTGGCGACGGGCGTTGCCCCACATGCGGTGGATCAGGCTTCGAGCATGTCGAGATGCAGTTTCTGAGCGACGTGTATTTGCGCTGCCAGGATTGCGACGGCCAGCGCTACCGGCCCGAGATTCTGGAGGTGAAGATCGAGCGTGCTTTCTCCGATTCCGCTTCTGCGCGGGCCGGGCAGCCCGGCTCCTTAGAGCGGGTACGCAATGCGTCGCCGGGCAGCCCGGCCCACGCAGAAGCTGATGAGTCTGTGCTTGATGCGTCCCGTTCGCAGATCTCTCGAACCACAACAAGGTCATCGGGGGATGCGGCGGGCGACGCATTGCGTACTCGCTCTAAGGAGCCCGCCGTATCTTCCGAGGGCCGTACTCTGCGTAGCCTGAGCGTGGCCGACGTACTCAACCTCACCGTGAGCGAAGCCGTGCAGGTGTTCGCCAATGACCGCGAGGTGATCCGTGCCCTGCAACCCATCGTGGATGTGGGCTTGGAATACGTGCGCCTGGGCCAGCCCGTGCCCACACTCTCGGGTGGCGAGGCGCAACGCCTCAAGCTCGCGGGCTTTCTGGCCGATGCGGCCAAGACGCAAAGCGCGAGCCGCCAGCCAGTGGCGAAGAAGGGAATGCTCTTCCTGCTCGACGAGCCCACCACCGGCCTGCATTTCGACGACATCGCCAAGCTCATGCGCGCGCTGCGCAAGCTCATCGACGCGGGGCATTCGCTCATCGTGATCGAGCACAACCTCGACGTGATCCGCGCCAGCGACTGGCTCATCGACCTCGGCCCCGAGGGCGGCGATGCAGGCGGCCTCGTCGTGGCCGAAGGTACGCCAGAGGATGTGCGCTCTCAAGGCACGAGTCATACGGCTGTGGCATTGCGGGAGTATGCAGAGGCGATGGGGGAGGCTTGGGCTGTGCGCGAGTTTTCTTCTTTCTCCGATGACAGCGCTGCTTTGTATGTTTCCTCTGACTGCGCCGCTGCGCGGGTCGAACTGCCCGGCTCCTTAGAGCGAGTACGCAATGCGTCGCCGGGCAGCCCGGCCCACACAGCGGCTGAAGGCGCAGGAAAGATTGACGACACAGCCGACACCGCAACCAGGATCAAAACGCAAGCCATCCAAATCATCAACGCCAAAGAGCACAACCTCCAGTCCTTGAGCGTCAACATCCCCAGAGGCAAATTCAACGTCATCACCGGCGTGAGCGGATCTGGCAAATCCACCTTGGCGTTTGACATTCTGTTCAACGAAGGCCAGCGTCGTTATCTGGAAAGCCTCAACGCCTACGCCCGCAGCATCGTGCAGCCTGCAGGCAGGCCAGAGGTCGATGCGGTGTATGGCATTCCGCCCACGGTGGCGATTGAGCAGCGCCTCTCGCGTGGTGGCCGCAAGAGCACGGTGGGCACCACCACCGAGGTGTGGCACTTCCTTCGTTTGCTGTTCGTGCGACTGGGCACGCAGCATTGCGTGCACGACGGCGCAGCCGTGAAGCCGCAAACCGCCGACAGCATCGCCGCGCAAATCATGCGCCGCTACCGTGGCCAGCACATTGGTCTGCTCGCGCCGCTGGTGGTGGCTCGCAAGGGTGTGTACACCGAGCTGGCCGACTGGGCGCGGCCACGTGGCTACACCCATCTGCGGGTGGACGGCGAGTTTTTGCCCACAACGAGCTTCCCGCGCATCGACCGATTCAAGGAGCACACCATTGAGTTGCCGGTGACCGATGTGCAGGTGGAGCCCGAGCAGGAGACTTATTTGCGCGACGCCTTCAAGCGCACGCTGGAGCTGGGCAAGGGCGTGCTGCATGTGCTCGCGCCGCTCACCGGCCTGCGCGAGGCGATGCAGGCCAAGGCCAGCACGGCAGGAGTGGGCCGAGTGGAGGTGTTTTCCACGCAACGCGCCTGCCCGGTGTGCGCCACGTCCTACGCCGAGCTGGACCCGCGTCTGTTTTCTTACAACAGCAAGCACGGCTGGTGTCCCGATTGCGTGGGCACGGGCGTGAAGCTGAGCAAGGAACAGCGCAAGGCACTCGACGACTCGGTGCGCGACGACGACCAGCGTGGCCGCGAGCAGACCTTTGCCGAGCCCGAGCTGGACGACGTGAGCGACCAGACCTGCCCCACCTGCGAAGGCACGCGCCTGAACGCCAAGGCCCGCGCCGTGAAGTTTGGCGGCGAGGGGCAATTGCTCATGGGTATTGCCGAACTGGCCCGCCTGTCGGTGCGCGACCTGCGGCAGTGGGTGCAGGCGCTGGTGCTCGCCGAGCGCGAAACCGCCATCGTGCGCGACCTGCTGCCCGAGATCGTCTCGCGGCTGGAGTTTTTGGAAGAAGTGGGCCTGGGCTACCTCACGCTCGACCGTGGCGCACCCACGCTCTCGGGTGGCGAGGCACAGCGCATCCGCCTGGCTGCGCAACTCGGCAGCAATCTGCAAGGCGTGTGCTACGTGCTCGATGAACCCACCATCGGCCTGCACGCACGCGACAACCACATCCTGCTCGGCGCTTTGCAAAAGCTGGGCGACAAGGGCAACACGCTGGTGGTGGTGGAGCACGACGAAGACACCATCCGCCGCGCCGACCACATCATCGATATGGGGCCTAGCGCGGGCAAACGCGGTGGGCGCGTGATGGCGCAAGGCTCGCTGCAAGACATTGAACAAAGCGACTCGCTCACAGGCCGCTATCTGCGCGACGCGATGAAGCATCCGTTGCAAGCGCGAAGAGCAGTGTCGAGCGGAAGCCTTTCGAACAACACAAGCCCGGACGAAGCGGCATGGTCGGGCGACGCATTGCGTACTCGCTCTAAGGAGCCCGGCCATGCCGCTTTGGCTGGGCGTCTCCCAGATGCGGCTTTATTGGTGGTTCGGGGGGCTTCTTTGCACAACCTCCAACGTGTCGATGCGGTTGTTCCTTTGCGTCGCCTGGTTGCGGTGACTGGGGTTTCCGGGTCTGGCAAGTCCACACTGGCGCGTGATGTATTGCTATCTAATGTGCAGCAAGCTGTGTCGGGCAAAGGCCTTCGACAGGCTCAGGCCGAACGGCATACCTGGTCGGGCTGCACCGAAGTGTCTGGCTGGGAGCAGATTGACCGCGTGCTCGAAGTCGATCAAACCCCCATCGGGAAAACGCCTCGCTCCTGTCCGGCCACCTACATTGGCTTCTGGGACTTGATCCGCAAGCTCTACAACGAAACGCTCGAAGCCAAGGCGCGGGGTTACGCGGCCGGGCGCTTCTCGTTCAACACTGGCGCGGGTCGCTGCCCCACCTGCGAAGGGCAGGGCATGCGCACGGTGGAAATGAGCTTTCTGCCCGATGTGAAAGTGCCTTGCGAAACCTGCCACGGCGCGCGCTTCAACGAAGAAACGCTGGCCGTTACCTGGCGCGGCAAGAGCATCGGCGACGTGCTGCGCATGGAGGTAGACGAAGCGGTGGAGTTCTTCGCCTCCATGCCCTCCATCGCGCACCCGCTGCAACTGTTGCAAGACGTGGGCCTAGGCTACCTCACGCTGGGCCAGCCTTCGCCCACGCTTTCGGGTGGCGAGGCGCAGCGCATCAAACTGGTAACCGAACTCTCCAAAGTGCGCGACGACATCACCCGCCGGGGACAGAAGGCCCCGCACACGCTCTACGTGCTCGACGAGCCGACCGTGGGCTTGCACATGGCCGACGTGGAAAAACTCATCCGCGTGCTGCACCGCTTGGTCGATGGTGGCCACAGCGTGCTGGTGATTGAACACGACCTCGACGTGATCGCCGAAGCCGACTGGGTGATCGACCTCGGCCCCGAAGGCGGCGAGGGCGGTGGGCGCATCGTCGCAGCTGGAACGCCAGAGGCGCTGGTGAAGCTGGGCACGCACACGGGCTTGGCGCTCAAGCCCGTGCTGGCGCGATAATCACGACATGACTGCAAACAGGCGCATTCCTTTCACCAAAATGCACGGCGCGGGCAACGACTTTGTGGTGCTCGACGAGACGCGCTCGTGCCTGAATTTGAGCGAGGCGCAGTACCGCTTTCTGGCCGATCGCCACTTTGGCGTGGGGGCTGACCAGATCCTCACCGTGCGGCCTTCGCCCGCAGCGGGCATCGACTTTGAATACGTGATCCACAACGCCGATGGCGGCGAGGTGGAGCAGTGCGGCAATGGCTCGCGCTGCTTTGTGAAATTCGTGCGCGACAAGGGCCTCACCGACAAGTCCACCGTGCGTGTGCGCACCATGAGCGGCGACATCACCCTGATGGCGCAGGCCGATGGCCGCGTCACGGTCAACATGGGGGCACCCATCTTTGACGCAGCCCGCATTCCGTTTGACGACGCTGGTCTCACCGCGCAAACCAAAGGCCATTGGCAGCAATGGCCCGTGAGCGTGAACGGCCAGAGCGTGCTG
>JBJOKU010000139.1:0-4661 GCA_046045925.1 Pseudomonadota bacterium | reverse complement strand
GACGAACCCTCCATGGGCCTCTCGCCCCTGATGGTGGACAAGATTTTTGAAGTCATCCGCGACGTGGCCGCACAGGGCGTGACCATCATGCTCGTCGAGCAAAACGCCACCCGCGCCCTCGAACTCGCCAGCCGAGCCTACGTCATGGACTCCGGCCTCATCAGCATGAGCGGCAACGCCCGCGACATGCTCGCCGACCCGCAAGTGCGGGCGGCGTATCTGGGGCATTGAAAAACTCAATCCAGCAGAGGTTGAAAACTGAGGGGGGGGGAGAATGGATTTTCAGGTTTCGGCAGATAGAGTCTGCATACATAGTCCTGTCAATTTTCATGGGTTTAAGGTGACGTTTCCTGTATTTGCGCTCTGGCCTTTCTTTTCAGTTTTGAATGGTGTCCCTCTGAGCGGTACTGCGTTATTGGTGTTCGGTCGTCTGTGTTGGCCTCTTTTCGATGGCCTGGTTTGCAACGGCGCTATCGTTTCGTGAAGTAGAAGTCAGCCTGTCCAAACGCGAAGTGAGGGTTCAGACCCTTGACTTGTTGTTCCGCCGCAAGTTAAAGATGTTCCCTTTGGACAGCTTTGACAAAGTCATTTCCTATCGAGTGCCGGGAGAAACTCCAATGAACCTGTTGGAGTTGGTGACGAGGGCGGGGGGTGAATCGCTACTGTTGGTGGAACTGCCTCCCCAGAGAATTTCCAGTTGGTATTCGATTTCATTTCAATATCGCGAAAACCCAGAGATCACTCTGCTTCGTGAAGCCTTGGTTCAAACCTTGGGGTTTATTGACAAGGGGTATGTCAATTCGCGACTCCCCGGTGCCCGCATTTGACGCGGGGAGTTTTTCAAATTAGCGCAACACACCCCCCGCCGTCGTCGCCTGCACAGCGGCCATCGCGGTGATGAATGCCTGCCGTGCTGCCAATTCAATCAAACAAATCGGCATGAGTGCCGCTGCGGACAAAGACGACAAGCCCGTGTTTGCCTGAGTCGTCGAGCGTGTAGATGAGCAGGAAGTCTCCGCCGATGTGGCACTCTCGGTGGTCTTGCCAATTGCCCGCCAAGGTGTGATCCAGCCACTCTGGGGGCAGGGGGCCGTCGTTGGCAATGAGCATCGACATGGCCTGTTTGAGCCGGTTCATGTCATACCGGCCCGAGTGCGAGAGGCGTTGCCAATCCTTGAGGAATTCTCTTGTGTAGTCGCAAGCCCTTGGGAGCGCGGCGCGTTTACTGGCGGCTGGCTTTTTCGAGGTCATTCAACAAGGCCTCGGGCGTTGCAAAGCGGGCGCGGCGGCTTTTGACGATTTTTCTTGCGTCGGCCATCGCGGCACGGCTTGCGGCATTGGGGGCCTGGATGGCAAAGGGCAACTCCTGGTCTGCCACGACACGGGTGAGAAACACGCGCACCGCGTCAGACACGGTCAAGCCCATGGAGGCGAGTGTCTGGGTGGCCTGCGCTTTGATGTTTTCGTCTACGCGAACATGGACCATGGTGGTTGCGGTCATGCTGGATTCCTGATGTGTGAGATACATTGTATCTCAGTTCAGCATCCACACCGCCGTGGCCGCAAGCACGGCCGCCATCACGCGGTTGAAGACGAGCAGGCGTTGGCCTTGGGCGAGCCAGTGGCGCATCAGGGAGCCGATGCTGGCGTACGTCAGGTTGCTGCAAAAAGCGTAGCACACCATGACTGGCAGCACTTGCGTGTAGCGCAGGGCTGCGTCGGGCTTGCCAGCGATCCAGCCGCCGGTGATGGTGAGCGCCAGCATCCAGGCCTTGATGTTGACGGCTTGCAGGGCAACGCCTTGCCAGAAGCCGATTTGCAGTGAGGCCTCGCTCGTCTGGCCGAGTTGTCGTGTGTGCCAGAGTTTGAAGGCGAGCCACAGCAGGTAGCCGCAGCCGGTGATCTGGATGCCCCAGCGCAAGACGGGCACGGCTTGCACCAGCGGGCCGAGGCCTGTGGCGCAGGCGCTGAGCAGCAGTGCCCAGCCCACGGGCACGGCGCAGACGAATCGCATCGCGCGGCGCAGGCCGAAGTTGGCGGCCAGTGCGGTGGAGAGGGTGGTGTTCGGCCCCGGCGTGAAGCTCATGGCCGTGGCGAGCACGAGCAGCGCGGTGAATTCTTGCAGGCTCATGTCGCGATTGTGTCGGATGCACGGGCGTACGCCTGTCTCATGTGTGGGTGGTGTGGCTCACGAGGGATGGGGCGTGCCGTCTGCGTATGATGGGCGGCATGAAGATTCAGTTGCTCTCAGACCTCCACCTCGAATGGCTGCCAGACTGGCAGCCGCCGCGTTTGCCGCAGGCTGATGTGCTGGTGCTGGCGGGCGATGTGGGGTCTTACCAAGAGGGTTCGGAGCTTCCGCACGATCCGATGGACTGGGCGCTGTCGAGGTTTTCGCCCAAGATGGGTTGGCCCACGCCGGTGTTGTATGTGCCGGGCAACCACGAGTATGACTTGCTGGAGTTCGAGCGCACGCATGAGGCGCTGCGCGCGCATTGCGAGGTGCTGGGCATCACCTGGCTGCATCACGAAACGGTGGTGCAGGGTGGCGTGCGCTTTGTGGGCAGCACGCTGTGGAGCGACTTTGATGCGCTCACCGATCACCGCTTGCGCGAAGGCGACACCGTGAGCACCACGCAGGCCCTGCAATGGCGCGAGAAGGCCTTTCGCGCCGCGAATTTTTATTTGCAGACCACGGGCACGGTGTACAAGGGCGGCCTGATGTTGGCCGAGCAGGTGCGCGAGCTGGCGCTGGAGTGCCAGCAGTGGCTGGGCACGGCTTTGCAGCAGCCCTTTGACGGGCCCACGGTGGCGGTGACGCACTTTGCCCCCAGCTTGCGCAGCGCCGACCCGCGCTATGCGAACAGCAAGTTTCCGGGGCAGCCCACGCCGGGCACGGCGGGGTTTTGCAATGTGCTCGACGACTGGTTCGACCTCGCGGATGTATGGCTGCATGGGCACTTGCACTGCGCTCACGATTACCGAGCGGGCCGGAGCGAACGCTGCCGTGTGGTGTGCAACGCCTTGGGCTACGAGCGCAAAGGCGAGCAAGCGGGGTTTCGGCCCGATTTGCTGATCGAGATTTGATGGCTTAGCGCCGTGCAGCGCTGGCGGCAGGCTGTGCCGCCGTTGTGACGATTGGCTTGGCTGCGCTGGCAGATGGAGCGGCGGCAGAAGCTGCCGGTGTTGCATTGGAGGCGGTTGCACTCGCGGGCCTGACGGGCTCGGGCACGGCATCCTGCCCCTTGGGTGGCCAGGGCATCTCGCTGACCTTGCGAGGTTTGCCGATGGGTGCGGCGGCCTGCGCTTTTTGCACGGCGGCAATGTCTTCTTCGCTGGGGTAGATGCCGGCCACCCAGTAATCAAAAACACGGCGGGTGATTGGCGCAGCGTGCTCGGCGCCGAAGCCTGAGTTTTCCACCACGATGGCCAGCGCAATGGTGGGGTTGTCCGCAGGAGCGTAGGCCATGTAGAGCGCGTGGTCGCGTTTGTGTTCTTCGAGCTTGCTGGCGTTGTATTTTTCTTTCTGGCCGATGGTCACGGCCTGTGCCGTGCCGGTCTTGCCGCCGCTGAGGTACTGCGCACCCGCGAAGGCGCGGGCAGAAGTGCCTTCTTGCGTCACGCCCAGGAGGGCCTTCTTCACAACGGCCACGTGCTCGGGATTGAACTTCAAGTCGTCAGGGGCGCTCACCTTGGCTGGAATGCGGTTGTGCGTGACGCTGTCTTCGATGGCGGAAACCAGCCGGGGTTTGTGCTTGGAGCCGCCGTTGACCACGGTTGCCGTGGCTTGGGCGAGTTGCAGGATGGTGAAGCTGTTGTAGCCCTGCCCGATGCCCAGCGAGATGGTTTCGCCTGCGTACCACTTCTGCTGCTCGGGCTTCTTGTAGTTGTTGCGCTTCCACTCCTGGCTGGGCAGTACGCCACGCACCTCGCCGTTGATGTCAATCCCGGTGAGCTGGCCGAACCCCAGCGGCTTCATGAAGTCGTGCATGGCATCCACGCCCAGCTCGTTGGCCAGGCTGTAGTAGTACACATTGCTCGACTTCACGATGCTGCGGTACATGTCCACCGCGCCCAAGCCCTCGTCACCGTGGCTGCGGAATTTGTGGTTGCCAAACATCCAGTAGCCGGGGTCGTACACCACGGTGGAGGGGTTGCGTTTGCCGTAATGCAACGCAGCCATGGCCATGAAGGGCTTGTAGGTGGAGCCCGGCGGGTAGGTGCCCCGCAGGGCGCGGTTGAGCAGGGGCTTGTCGATGCTCTCATTGAGTTCGGCCCAGTTGTCCTGGTCGATGCCCTCCACAAAGAGGTTGGGGTCAAAGGTGGGTTTGCTCACGAAGGCCAGAATTTCGCCGTTGCGAGGGTCGAGTGCCACCAGTGCGCCCCGGCGCTCGCCATAGAGCTGCTCAATCAGGTGCTGGAGCTTGATGTCGATGGTGAGGTAAACCGCATTGCCGGGGGTGGAGGGGCTGCTGGCGAGCTTGCGCACGGCGCGGCCACCTGCGGAGGTTTCCACCTCTTCCACGCCGGTGATGCCATGAAGCTGGGTTTCGTAACTCTGCTCCACGCCAAGTTTGCCAATGAACTCGGTGCCCCGGTAGTTGCCGTCGGGGTCGTTCTCTTCAATCTGTTCTTTCTCTCGGGGATTGATGCGCCCGATG
>JBJOKU010000138.1:0-4682 GCA_046045925.1 Pseudomonadota bacterium | reverse complement strand
CTGCCCACGCCATGCCCCAGTAATGGGGCCTCCTTGAACGACTGCACGGAGCGGATCCAGTAATTGATGCGCTTGCCACTGGATGTATCTTCCTGCGCTTGCCCCTGTACTTGATTGACCTCGTTGATGATCAGGGCCACCCGCGCCGCCACCTTGGGGTAGCCCAGCACGCCCATGGCACAAACTCCAAGCAGCAGGATTGGAATCCATTTGGGTGAGGATTGAACACTGGCCCGGACCAACCGGGCCAACGCAAAGGCAGCTGCGGCAATGAGGGCGATGTAACCGGTCATGCTGGGCAGGATGAGCAGCACATTGATCGCCCCCAGGAGCAGCAAGGCCCAAGCCAGCCATTGCAGCTTGAGACCAGGGAAAACATCTTTGCGAAAGTAACCAAGCATCACCAGCGCAATCACGGTCATCACTGATTGTTCCAGATAGCTGGCAAAAACGCCGTAGGTGCTTCTGGCATCACGGTAGAGCGCCCACGGAACAGGCAGGCCCGCCCAAAGCATCCACGAACTCAGCACAACAAACAACTGCATCCACACAAACCAGCGCAGTACCCACACCACTTCAGCCCGGCTACGCAACAGATAAATCACCAACAGCAAAAAGAGCATGCGGGAGTGGCGAAACCACTCGCCCAGAGCCTCTTTTTTCGGAATTTCCGCCCACAAGATGGTGAGTGCCAAAAATGACAAGGCCAGCACAATTGCTGCGGTGGTCTTGAGGCCGAGTGGGGACAAGAGAGAATGCGCCCGACCCTTGCGTCGCGCCCATATTTCAAACGGCAGAATGCAAAGAAGTAAAATCTTTGCGAGCGAAATCGCCGCGACCCCCAGACTCACCGATGCCGCAAAGAAACACAAAAAAATCAACCGCAATCGGCTGGCAAGCGCCTTGTCAGGGCCAAAAAAATTCTGGGCAAGAGTGTCTGTCGTGAACATACTGCGCAAGATTCTATCCCTCGCCCCCTACTTCAAAGGCGGCATGAAGGGCCTCTACCTGAGCATGATGGCCACTGTGGTGATGGCCATCACCGAGCCCATGCTGCCCGCCATCATGCAACCCCTGCTCGACAAGGGCTTCGGTGCCAACCGCTTCCCCCTCTGGCATGTGCCGGCCACGCTGGTGGGCCTGTTCGCCGTACGGGGCGCGGCCTCTTACCTGTCTCAATACGGTCTGGCCCACTTCATCAACCACGGCCTGCTGCAAATTCGCCAGCAGCTCTTTGCGCGCCTGCTTGAGGCGGAGGCCGCCACTTTCCACAAAACCAATGCCAGCCAGCTCGCCAACACCATCGTGTTCGAGCTGCAAAGTAGCCTGCCCTCGCTGGCGTTGGCGCTCATCTCCTCCGTGCGCGACATGCTCACCCTGGCCGCACTCACGGGCTATCTGCTCTACATCAACTGGAAGCTCACGCTGGTTGTGCTATTGGTGTTTCCGGCTGTCATCGTCATCATGCGCCTGCTCACGCGCCGCCTGCACAAGCTCACCCAGGTGAGCCAGCAGGCCACCGATGAACTCGCCTATGTGGTTGAAGAAAACGTACTGGCCTACAAGACCGTTCGCCTTTACGACGCGCAGGCCGAGCAGAAACAGCGCTTTGACGATTGCAGCAATACCCTGCGTCGCCTCTCGATGAAAGGCACGGTGGCCCAATCGGCGATGACACCGCTCACGCAACTGCTGGCCGCCTGTGCCCTTTCCACCGTGATCTGCATGGCGCTCTGGGAGAGCGGAAACAGCGGGCTGACCGTGGGTGGTTTCGCCTCCTTCGTCACAGCCATGTTGATGCTGATTGCGCCCATCAAGCATTTGTCAGAAGCCAGCGCCCCCATCACGCGCGGTCTGGCCACGGTCGAGCGCATCCTGAAATTTGTGAGCAACACGCCAACCGAAAAAGACGGCGACCGCACGCAGGCGCTGACTTCAGCCCGCATCGTGTTCGAGAACACTGGTGTCTGCTACGAGGGCCAGTCCAGTTGGGCAGTGCGAGGTATCGATCTCGACATCCAGCCCGGCACCACCCTGGCCATGGTCGGCGTATCGGGTTCAGGCAAGACCACGCTGGTTTCGGCGCTCGGCAAATTCGTGACGGTTTCCGAAGGGCGAATCCTGGTCGATGGCACTCCGGTCGAGGGCTGGAACACCAAGACGCTACGCCGTGCCTTCTCCTACGTCGGGCAGGACGTGGTGCTCTTCAACGAGAGCATCGAGCACAACGTGGCCATGTCGCTCACCCCCAACCGCCAGCGCGTGCGCGAAGCGCTGGAGCAAGTGAACATGCTCGAATTCGTTGATGCCCTGCCCGGCGGGCTCGACTACGTGGTGGGCCACAACGGCGGCCAGCTCTCGGGCGGACAACGCCAGCGCCTCTCGCTGGCCCGCGCGATCTACCGCAACGCCCCCATCTGGATCCTCGACGAGCCCACCTCCGCGCTCGATGCCGAAAACCAGAAGTTCATCGTCGATACGCTCGAAAAACACCGCGCGGGCAAGACCGTGCTGATGATCGCCCACCGCCTGAGCACGGTGCAGTCGGCCGACCGCATCGCCGTGTTCTCCGAGGGGCGCATGGTCGAATGCGGAACGCACGACGAACTGCTGGCCCGCGACGGCCACTACACGCGGCTGCACACGCTCAACTGAGGCTCTACTGAGCCCCGTCGCCGCTCGCCAATCAACGACGGTTGTTCAACAACTCTTGGTACAGCGCATCAAGTTGTTGCGCCCGGCTCGCCCAACTGTTGCTGGCGGCAAATGCGTGGCCCGCCGTCACCAGTTGCTGGCACAGCGGCTTGTCATTGGCGAACGCATTGACGGCCTGCGCAATCGCCTGCACATCGTCGGGCCGCTTCAAGAGCAGCGCATTCACGCCATCGGCCAGATACGCCGACACGCCGCAATAAGGCATGCCCGTCACCACCGCCGGCATGCCATGCGCCATGGCCTCAACCACCACCATGCCGTAGGAGTCCTGCGTGGTGGGGTGCAGCAGCATGTCAGCGGCCTTGTACATGGGCGAGACATCGGGCAAGCGGCCCATGTAATGCATGCGCCCACCCAAACCACGCTGGGCGATGATGGCCCGGTAGCGGCGCTCGTAATCCTCTCCGCCCACCAGCAGCAAATGCACATGCGGCGGCAACCGCGCAAAGGCATCGAGCAAAACATCCAGCCCTTTCTTCTCGAAGTTGCTGGCCACAAAGAGAGCGAGCTGCGTGTCAGCCGCCAAGCCCAGCTTCTGCCGGATCGCCTGCTTCTCGCTCGCCCAGTCTGACAAAACGGGCACATCCACCCCGGGCATGATGCTCACCAGCCGGTTTTTCACATGCGGGTATGCGCCCAGCGTTTCCTGCTCGATCAGGTCGGACACCGTCACGATGCGCGCACCCAGCGCAGGCTGCATGCGGCTTTTTTCCATCCAGAGCCAGGCCATCATGCGCGGGCTGGTGAGCACACTCAGGGCGTTGAGCAACTTGCGCCCGGCAGACGGCAGGCCGAACAAATTGAAGCGCATGGGCCGCACGTGAATGACCTGCACATCGCCAATCCAGCCGTTTTCGTTGGAGTGGATCAGATCAAACCCCTGCACCGTGAGCTGCTGCACGCGCCGCACATACAAGAGCTGGTTGATCCAGCGTGGCGTGCGGCGGCTCCAGGGCAGTTGCGTGTATTTCACCAACGGATGCGCGTGGCCGATGCGCTGCGCAAACACATGGAATTCATACCGCTCGGCCAGCTCTTCCACCAGCCGCACCGCGTAGCGCTCTGCCCCACCCATGGCTGGGTCGAAAAAGCGTGTCAGCACGGCAATGCGTGGTTTGGCCTGAGCAGCTTCAACGGCCATCTTCATAACCCGTGAAGAGTTTCAGCCCGAACACGGGCAGGCTGGTGCGCAACAGCACCGGCACGCGCGGCAGGGCCATGGCCTGCATCGTTGAGTCCAGGCGAACGCGCCCGCGTTGCGTCGTGGTGGCCGTGTCGTAGCCCGCCGCCTGCACCATCGCCATGTGCTGTGGCGCAAACGCCCCGAAGGGGTAGCAAAAATGGCTCACGGTCTGGCCCGACAAATCTTGCAGCCGCTCGCGTGAGCGCAGCAAGTCTGCCTTCACCTCATCGTCGCTTGACTGGGCGTAGTTGAGATGCAGCGCCCCGTGCGAGCCCACCTCTTGCCCCGCATCGGCCCATTGCCTGAGCTGCGCTTCGTTCATCAGCGGCTTGCTGCTCACCCCCTTGTCTGCATCCCACGAATTGGTTTGCCCCAGCATGTGGCTCACAAAGTAGCAGGTGGCCTCAAAACCAGTTTGCTGCAACACCGGCAGGGCGTGTTCCAGATTGTTGGCGTAACCGTCGTCGAAAGTAATGCCAAACACCTTGCCCGATTTTTCGCCGCGCAGATAAGGCAGCAACGAACGCATGCCCAAGCCCCGGTAGCCCAGCGTTTTCATCAGGCGCATTTGCCGCGCAAAGGCTTGGGGTGTCACCACCAGCGAACGGAAGGCCTCGCCGCTGGCGGGCATGTTGTCAATCTGGTGATAGGTGAGGATCGGGATGAAGCGGCTCATGGTGTGCGTTCCGGTCGTTGGCACACCGATCAAATCAGCACAATGTCGTACTGCTCGGCGGCAAAGGCCGATTCCGCCATCAGCGAAATGGGCTTGCCGATGAACTCC
>JBJOKU010000137.1:0-4687 GCA_046045925.1 Pseudomonadota bacterium | reverse complement strand
CTTTCAGCCAGGCGCTTGCGTGTTGCCAGAATGCCACCCACGATCAGGGCCGAGATGCCAAAGTACACCATCCAGTAGCTCGATCCGCCGTCCACCTTCTGGCGGAACACCACGGGCTCAAAGCACAGCACCACGCCCAGCAGCCACAGGGGCGCGAGCTTGTACCACTTGGTTTGCTCCGCACTGGACTTGATGAGGTAGGCAAAGGCCACCATCGCGGCGAGCGCGAAAGTGCCGTAGCCGATGAAGTTGGCGGGCACATGCAGCTTCATCCACCAGCTCTTGAGCGCGGGCACCAGCGGCTGGATTTCATGCGCTTCGCGCACCAGCGTGTACCAGAGCAAAAAGCCCACAGCCGCGCTCACCACGAGCATCACGAAGGAGCCGAGAGCACGGGTTTTGTACTGGGCTTCGTAATACAGATAAAACAGCGCAGTCAGCCACACAAAGAGCACGAACACTTCGTACAGGTTGCTCACCGGAATATGGCCGATGTCAGGCCCGATGAGGTAGCTCTCGTGCCAGCGCACCATGGTGCCGATCAGCGCCATGGCCACAGAGGCCCACGCGATTTTGGAACCCAGTGTTTCAAAGGTGTCGGCCTGCCCCTTGACGAACACACCCAGCCAGTAAAACACCGTGCTCATGAACACCAGCATGCTCATCCACAAGATGGCGGACTGGCTGGAAAGGAAATACTTCAGCCAGAACACCTGCTCGGCGCGGGCCAATTGCCCCTGATAGCTGGCCAGGGCGAGGATGGAAAACAGCGCCACCACCAGCATGAGTTTGCCCAGCGGTCGCCAGAACCAGCCCAGGGCGATCAGCGCAGGCGCGGTGCCGATGACGATGCCTTTTTCGTACACATCCATGGCAGGCGCATATTTCTGGAAGGCCACCATCGCACCCAGCACCACCAGCGCGGCAAACACCCAGTCAAAAATGCTGCGCTGGAAATAGGAACGGGGGCCGAGGTCAATCGTCGTCGTGTTCATTGTGTTTCAATCATGACAGCCCGAGCAGTTGCTGCTTGAGCTTCGCAAATTCCTTGTCGGTATCCATCATCTGGCGGTTGCAAGACAGGGCCATTGATGCCTGCACCTTGACATTACCAGCGCTCAGAGTGTCTGCGGGAGCCGTTGGTTCCGCCAGCCACACCCAGAGGCGGCGCTCGCGGACGTAGAGCATCGCAAAAACACCCAGAATCAGCAACAGGCAGCCCAAATAGACAATGTTCTTGCCAGGGGCTCTGGCCACCTGGAACACGCTGGCCTGTAGCTGCTGGAAGTCGCTCAGCATGAAGGCCATGGGTGCCGGGTACAGATGCACTTCGCTCAGAGCCAGCACGGCCGATGTCATGAACGCCTGTGTTTTTTCATTCGCAGGCATGGCGGGAAGGCCAGCCTTGTCACGGCTGATCTGGGCCAGTTCAAACAAAACACCATTGAGAATGCGCACCAGCACGTCGCTGGCCTTGGCTCGCTCGGCCTCGGGCACGCTTTGCTCCATGAACTCACCCAGTGCCTGCAAGCCCCGGTTTTTGGACTGCCCTGCCCCGGCAAACAAGTCGAGTGCACGGCTGGCCGAAGACGCCAGCGCCGCTGCAAGCTGGGGTTTGTCTGCCGGTATGGCCTGCTTGACGTAGCGGGCCACCGCAGCCTGCCGCATGGCCGGATCGCGCAACCCGGCATTGAGCGCCACAAAGCTCTCCATGCTCCCCTTCTCGTCGGCAGGCACACGCAAATAGCTGAAACGGTCGTTCAGGTTGGTGCGCATGCCGAGCAGGAACACCTGCGAACCATCCATGTCTATCGGCAGCATGTAATTGTGGAATTCATTGGCCTGACCCGCCGCATCACGCAGGCGGTAGGTGATGCTCGGGCCGACGTTGCGCAGTGCCTTGTTTTCCTTGGTCTTGTTGGCAGCACCGAGTTTTTTGTCCAGCGCCTGCCCCAGATCAACAGCACGCACATCAGTGGCTCCCGCGCCTTCCTTGCCGAAATTTTCCACGTTCATCACGCGCAGGGCGTTGAATTCGATGGTGAGTTTTTCCTTGCCATTGGTGATTTCCTTGCTGTCTCCGATCACGCCGCTGATTTCGAATGCTTTGGTTTCGGCATTCAGTGCCATGGCCTTGAGTTTGACGGTGGAGCCACCATCGTCAAAGCTGGACTGGTAAATCTCCACGCCCCGGTGGTTGACGGGGTGATTCACTTCCACGCGGGCGGGAATGGCCTGCCCGGTCTCCTTGTCGTGAATGACGATGTCGCTCGCAAACAACTTGGGCATGCCAGTGCTGTAGTGCTCAACGACAAACTTTTTCAGCTCGATGGAGAACGGCAACTCTTGCAGCAGCACGCCCGAGGGCTGATTGAGAATGGCCGTTGCCGACTGCGTGCCCTCAGCCACCAGAATGTTGCCCCTGAAAGTGGGGTTGGCCTGGCTCAAGCGGTGTTGAGCGGGAATGTCCTTGATCATGCCGCCACCGGTGTAGGTTTGCTTGCCGCCAAACCAGGTCTGGGCCCGCACAATCAGATCACCATCCAGCAAGCCGCCCAGGCAGACCAGCACAATGGCGCTGTGTGCGGCGATGTAGCCGATCTTGTTGGCCGAGCCGGTCTTGGCCGCCACCATCCAGCCTGCATGGCCCGCAGCTTCGCGCTTTTGCAGCTTGACCTTCCAGCCCTGCTTGGCCAGTTGCCCGCCAATGCGTCGGGCGTTGTCTTCAGTGCTGCCCTCCAGTCCGGCGCTGGCCTTGTGACCAAAGGCCTTGAGGCTTTGCTCGCGGATGTTTTCTTTCAAATCCTTGTAGCCGGCCATGATTTTGGGCGTATTACGGGCAATGCACAGGCTGGTGCTGGTCACCAGAAAAGCCAGAATCAACAGGAACCACCAGGCGCTGTACACGGTGTACAAGTCCACCGCAGCAAACACCTGCGCCCAGAAAGGGCCAAACTGGTTGATGTAGTTATTGAGGGGCTCATGCTGCTTGAGCACGGTACCGATGATGGAAGCAATGCAGATCAGCGTGAGCAGCGCAATCGCAAAACGCATGGACGACAACAACTCCACAAACGAACGCATCCAGACCGATCCCCGGCTGATGCTCATGCCCTGCGTGCTGGAAATGTGGTCGTCTGTGATGTCGCTCATGTCAAAAAGGAGGTAAGCCGCTTGCGCAGGCCCGATTGTGGGTCAGCCATGAAAAAAGGCAGGCTCTCTTGCCGAGTAGCCTGCCCTTTTGTGGGTGTGTCAGATCAGCGCAGACCTGCCATGTAGTCGGACACGGCCTTGATCTCTTTGTCGTTCATCTTGGCGGCGATCTGGGTCATCTGGACGCTGTTCTTGCGGGCACCGTCGCGGAAAGCTTTCAGCTGGGCCTCGCTGTACGCAGCGTGCTGGCCACCCACGCGGGGGAACTGGGCAGGAATGCCAGCGCCCGTGGGGTTGTGGCAGCCGGCACATGCCGCAATGTTGCGGTCGGCAATGCCGCCACGGTAGATGCGCTCACCCAGAGCCACCAGCTCTTTGTCTTTGGCAAAGCCGGTCTTGGCTTTTTGCTCGGCCACCCAGTAGGCGATGCCCTTCATGTCGTCTTCAGACAATCCAGCCACCATGCCGCTCATGATGGCGCTGGCGCGCTTGTTGGCCTTGAACTCTTGCAGTTGCTTGACCAGATACTCGGGGTGCTGACCAGCCAGCTTTGGGTTTTCGGGCGAACCGGAATTGCCGTCTGCACCGTGGCAGGACGCGCACATCTGACCATAAGTGGCAGAGCCTTTGGCGGTGTCGGGCTTGGCGGCTTTTTTCTGTTCGGCGGCCTGGGCAGAGAAAGCCAAGGCGGCGGTAGCCAGAGCGAGAGCGATGCGTGCGGTGAACGACTTCATGGTTTTAATCAATGGGTTAGAGTCCAAATGAACGGCGCATTTTACAATGCAAAGCCAGCCCGATTCCGGCCCAGGCAAGTTACATGACCGCAAATACCCCCGAATCCTTGCCCTCCCGGCCCACAACTGACACCAATCTTGCCAAAGAAGCGCTGGGTTGGCTGCATACCGCGCGCTTCCTGACCACGGCGGCGCAACTGCACCACTTGCCCGATCACCCCTACCCGGAAATCGCCTTCGTGGGCCGCTCCAACGCGGGCAAGAGCACCTGCATCAACACGCTGACGCAGCAAAAGCAGCTCGCCTTCGCTTCCAAGAAGCCAGGGCGCACGCAGCACATCAACCTCTTTTCGCTCGGCAAGCAAAATACTACCGACGCTGTGCTGACCGACCTGCCCGGCTACGGCTACGCCGCCGTGCCGCAAGAGGCCAAGATCCGCTGGCAGCGCGTCATGGCCAACTACCTCGTGAGTCGCAAAAACCTCAAGGCCGTGGTCTTGCTGTGCGACCCCCGCCACGGCATCAAGGACATCGACGAAGCCCTGCTGCAAGTCATCCGTCCGCGAGTGGAGCAAGGGCTGAAATTTCTGGTGGTCCTCACCAAGGCCGACAAACTCACCCGCAGCGAACAGGCCAAAGCCTTGTCAATCGCCAAGCTCAATGCAGGCGGTGGTGACGTGATGCTGTTTTCTGCGCTCAATCGCCAAGGCATCGAAGATGTGGCCATGTGGCTGCGTCGCAAGGTTGACGAACACGCCGCCAAGCAACCCGCACAATCTGTCGAAGACACCCCGGCTTCG
>JBJOKU010000136.1:0-4696 GCA_046045925.1 Pseudomonadota bacterium | reverse complement strand
CGGTGATCCCATGAAGCTGGGTTTCGTAACTCTGCTCCACGCCAAGTTTGCCAATGAACTCGGTGCCCCGGTAGTTGCCGTCGGGGTCGTTCTCTTCAATCTGTTCTTTCTCTCGGGGATTGATGCGCCCGATGTAGCCAATGACGTGGCTGGCCAGTTCGCCATGCGGGTAATGGCGGAACAGGCGGGCCTTGATTTCAACGCCGGGGAAGCGGAACTTCTGCGCCGCAAAGCGCGCCACCTCGGAATCAGACAGGCGGGTGCGGATGGGGATGGACTCGAAACTTTTGGACTCCTCCATCAGCTTCTTGAAGCGGCGGCGATCACGCGGCTGGATGTCCACCACGGTGGAAAGCGCTTCAATCGTGGCTTCGAGATTGACGGTTTTGCTGCGCGTGATTTCGAGCGTGTAGGCCGAGTAGTTGGTGGCCAGGATGTGGCCGTTGCGATCGCGGATCAGGCCCCGGTTGGGCACGATGGGCACGATGGCCGTGCGGTTGTTTTCGGCCTGCTCCATCAGGTCATCGTGGCGGTACACCTGCAAGTACAGCAGGCGCACCACCAGCAGCAAGAGCATGCCCAGCACCACCCCCGTGGCGACCAGGGCGCGTGCCCTGAAGCGGCCAATCTCGGCTTCGATGTTCTTGAGTTCGGTCATGGTTGCAGGCGTAACCGTTGCAATCAGAGGGGGCGGTTTTCGTCGGGGTCGGGTGCCCGGCGCTGGGGCATGAGCAGCAAGACCGTGGCCACCGGCCAGAGCAAGGCCTCCAGGGCTGGTGCAATCAGCAGAAACAGGCTTGGCCACTGGCCGAGGGAGGCCCCGCGGATGAGCAGCACCACGCCATGGGCGATCAGGAACAGGGGCAACACTTGCAGGCTTTGTTGGCCGAGCGGAAACCACAGGATGCGGCGGTGCAGCATGATGGAGCCGAAACTCAGCAGCGTGTAGGCCAGCGCGTGCTGGCCCAGCAAGGCGGTGTGGTGGATATCCATCGCGATGCCAAACAGGAAGGCGGTGGCAATGCCCACCCTGCGCGGCTGGTGGATGCTCCAGAACACGATGCACACCGACAGCAGATCAGGTTGCCAGGGGTCGGCACCTTGGAAAAGCATGCCCAGACTCATGTTGCACAGCAAAGCTGCAACGAGGCTGCCCCAGATGAAACCGGCTTTGGCAGGCAGCAGCAAAGGCTGGCCACGGGGCATGATCATTTTCGTGCTCCTTTGCCGGTGACGGGCGATGGCGGTTCGGGCTGCCGGGGCGGAATATGGACCGTAACCGGCTTGAGCACCATGACGTGACGGGCCCCATGCATCAAGGCAATCGGTTCGCAATAGATGCGGGCAAACGCGGTGTCGGCGCGGCGCTCGATTTTGCTCACGCGCGCCACATGCAAGCCAGCCGGATAGACTCCATCGACACCGCTGGTGGTGAGCAAGTCTCCTTGCAGGACATCGGCATTGGCCGCCATGAAGCGCATTTCCAGATTGTTGCCGTGCGGGTTGGGGTCGCCATAGACAATGCTGCGTTGGCCGCTTCGGGCGTTGAGCACGGGGATGCTTTGCTCGCGGTCAATCAGCAGCGTGACCTCGCTGGAGATGGCGTTGACGCGCGTGACCTGCCCCACCACGCCCGCCGGGCCAACAACAGGTGAGCCCAGCTCCACGGAGTGGGCCAGGCCCTTGTCGATGATGACCTTGTGTGTGTAGGGGTCGGGCGCGTCGTACATGACTTGAGCGGCTTGCCCCGAAGTGCTCGGGTTGGCCTGCAATTGCAGCAATTGGCGCAACTGGTTGTTTTCGATTTGGAGCTGCTCCACGCGCGAGGCACGCTGGGTTTGCTCGGCCATGCCTTTTTCAAGCACGGCGGTGCGCTCCAGCGATGCATCAAGGCTGGTGATGTAGTCGCCAGCCCACAAGACAATGCGCACCGGTTGCAAGGCCAGCCACTGCACCGGATAGAGCACGGTGGAGATGCCCATGCGAAGTGGTTGCGTGATGTGCAGTCTCACATCGGCCACCATCAGGAATCCGGCCAGCGCACTGAATACCAGCATCTTCGAGATGGCAGACGTGCCCTGCTTGAAGATGGGTGGGGGTGAGGTGTCGAGCGTGCCCAGTGGCATGGCGGCTCAGTGGGCGTGTTGACTCAAGGCGGCATCACCACCCCGGAGATGATCTTCCCGGCGGGTGAATGGCTCGCTCATGGCTTACTCGCTGGTGAAGATGGAGCCCAGGCGCTCCATGCGCTCCAGTGCAATGCCGCAACCACGCACCACGCAAGTGAGCGGGTCTTCGGCCACGAGCACGGGCAGACCGGTTTCTTCGGCCAGCAGGCGGTCGAGGTCGCGCAGCAAAGCGCCGCCGCCGGTGAGCATCATGCCGCGCTCGGCGATGTCAGCGCCCAATTCGGGGGGCGTTTGTTCCAGCGCGTTCTTCACGGCGGTGACGATGCTGTTGAGCGGGTCGGTCAGGGCTTCGAGAATTTCGTTTGAAGAGATGGTGAAGCTGCGTGGCACGCCTTCAGACAGGTTGCGGCCCTTGACTTCCATCTCCTTGACTTCAGAGCCGGGGAAGGCGCTGCCGATTTTCTTCTTGATGGCTTCAGCGGTGGGTTCGCCAATCAGCATGCCGTAGTTGCGGCGGATGTAGCTGATGATGGCTTCGTCGAAACGGTCGCCGCCTACGCGCACAGAGCCCTTGTAGACCATGCCGCCCAGCGAAATCACGCCCACTTCGGTGGTGCCGCCGCCGATGTCAACCACCATGGAGCCGCTGGCATCGCTCACGGGCAGGCCGGCGCCGATGGCTGCGGCCATGGGTTCTTCAATGAGGTACACCTCTGACGCGCCTGCGCCGAGCGCTGATTCGCGGATGGCGCGGCGTTCAACCTGGGTGGAGCCGCAGGGCACGCAGATGATGATGCGCGGGCTGGGCTTGAGCAGACTGCGCGGGTGCACCATCTTGATGAACTGCTTGAGCATCTGCTCGGTGACGGTGAAGTCGGCGATCACGCCGTCTTTCATCGGGCGGATGGCCTCAATGTTGCCGGGCACTTTGCCCAGCATGGCCTTGGCTTCTGCGCCCACGGCCTGGATGGTTTTTTTACCCTGGGGGCCACCTTCGTGGCGAATGGCAACGACGGAAGGTTCGTCAAGGACGATGCCTTTGTCGCGCACAAAAATAAGGGTGTTCGCCGTTCCCAGGTCGATGGCCAGATCGGTGGAAAAATATTGGCGGAAAGAGCCCAACATCACGGTCCTCTCGGAGAGCATCTGGCCAACTTCGCAGCCAGATCGCCTCACATACAATCAAAAAAGCGGGGGAAAATTGCAGAAAGCCGGGTCAAACCGGCCTCGCACCAAACCCGAGATAATACCGCATCCCCTGCGTAACCCAGACTTTTTGAAGGCCGCTTGACGGGCTGTTTACCAGCTCTTGCGGCGGCCACTAGGCTTATGGCTCTGACCTCACAAGACATTGCTCGCATTGCGAACCTTGCACGGCTGGACATCACTCCAGACGAAAGCGAGCGCATGCTCACAAAAATCAACGGCTTTTTCGATCTGGTCGAGAAGATGAATGCCGTGGACACCACCGGCATTACCCCGCTGGCCCACCCCGTCGAGGTGGTGCAACCCGTGGCCTTGCGTTTGCGCGACGATGCCGTGAGCGAGCCCGACAACCGCGACAACAACCAGCGCTCGGCCCCCGCCGTGGAGCGCGGCCTGTTCCTCGTGCCCAAAGTCATCGAGTGAGGCCCGCCATGACTGAACTCCATCACCAAAGCCTTGCCCAACTGTCTGCCAAGCTGCAAGCCAAAGAAATCTCTGCCACCGAGCTGGCCCAGCACTTCCTCAAGCGCATGGCCGCCCACGCTGATTTGGGCGCTTATCTCGACACCAACGAAGAAGCCACGCTCGCGCAAGCCAAAGCTGCTGATGCACGCCTGGCCGCAGGCGAAAAATCGCCCCTGCTGGGCCTGCCCGTGGCGCACAAGGACATCTTTGTCACCAAAGACTTTGTGAGCACGGCGGGCAGCAAGATGCTCCAAGGCTATCGCTCTCCTTTTGATAGCACTGTGGTGGCCAAATTGGCCGACGCAGGCATGGTGAACCTGGGCAAGCTCAATTGCGACGAGTTTGCGATGGGTTCGTCCAACGAGAAATCTGCCTACGGCCCCGCGAAAAACCCTTGGGATACATCGCGCATTCCCGGCGGCTCCTCGGGCGGCAGCGCTGTCGCCGTGGCCGCAGGTTTGGCACCCGCTGCGACTGGCACCGACACAGGCGGCTCCATTCGCCAGCCCGCCAGCTTTTGCGGCATCACCGGCATCAAACCCACCTATGGCCGCATCAGCCGCTACGGAATGATTGCCTACGCATCCAGCCTCGACCAAGCGGGCCCGATGGCTCGCAGCGCAGAAGATTGCGCATTGCTGCTCTCGGCCATGTGCGGGCCTGATCTGGATCGTGATTCGACCTCGCTGGATGTGCCCTCCGAAAACTTCGCTGCGAAGTTGAACGATGCTCTGGATGGTCTGCGTGTGGGCGTGCCCGCTGAGTTTTTTGGTGAGGGCTTGAGCGCCGATGTGCGCTCTGCGGTGGACGCTGCGCTACAAGCCTTGGTGGCCCAGGGTGCGAAGCTTGTGCCTATTGTTTTGCCACGCACAGAGCTCGCCATTCCGGTGTACTAC
>JBJOKU010000135.1:0-4701 GCA_046045925.1 Pseudomonadota bacterium | reverse complement strand
CCGTCATCGTGATCACAAAAAACGAGGAGGCGGTCATTGCGCGTTGTCTGGAGTCGGTCAAGTTTGCCCGGGAAATCATTGTGGTGGATGGCGCGAGCATGGATCGCACGGCAGAGATCGCCCGCAGCCTTGGGGCCGCAGTGTACCGGCATGAAGACTGGCCCGGTTTCGGGCCACAAAAGAACATTGCCCTCCAGTACGCCACCCAGCCCTGGGTGTTGAGTCTGGATGCCGATGAGGCGGTGGGCAACAGGCTGCGTTGCGAGATCGAATCCGTGATCCGCAAGAATGCCTTGCAGGCCTGCCAGATCCCGCGCAGCACGATGTTTTGCGGGCAGTGGATCCGCCACTGTGGCTGGACACCCGATCTGGTGCTGCGGCTTTTTCCGCGCGAGGGATCGCGTTTCAGCGATGACATCGTGCATGAGCACGTCATCAGCCCGCACCCTGGCGCACGTTTGAAGTCACCCATCCTGCATTGGAGCTATGTGAGGCCCGAGCAGTACTGGGCCAAGCTGCACACTTATTCGTTGGCCTGGGCGCGACAGCGCCATTCGCAGGGTAAAACCTCTTCGCTGGGCAAAGCCCTTTTGTCAGGCCTGTTTGCCTTTTTCAAGTCGTATGTGTTGCGACTGGGTGTGCTTGATGGCCGGGCCGGGCTGATGGTTTGCCTGATGCAGGCCCAGTCGGCCTACGGGAAACACATCACGCTGTTGTGGCTCACCCGGCTTGATCGCGATAGGATTGCGCCCTGACATGAAAATCACGGACATGAAAAGAAGACTGTTTTCCCTGCTGGCGGTTGCTCCATTGCTCCTGTCGGCCTTGCCAGCCTTGGCCCAATTCAAAGTGGAAGTCACCGGGGTGGGCTTGGTGCAATTGCCCGTGGCCGTGCTGGCCTTCAAGGGTGAAGAGTCTGCGCCACAACGGGTGGCCAGCATTGCCGCTGCTGATCTGGTGCGATCAGGACAGATCAAGCAAATTCAGGCCGCAGCCAATGGTGCAGACGAGGCATCACGCCCCGACTTTGCCGCGCTCAAGCAAGCCGGGGCCGAGTATGCGGTGGCGGGCAGTGTGACCCGTCTGGCCGATGGCCGTTACGACGTGCGCATGCGCTTGTGGGACGTGGTACGTTCCCAAGCCCTTTTATCCGACTCTTGGGCAAGCACATCAGGACAATTGCGCTGGGCCGCACACCGCATGGCTGACGTGGTTTACGAAAAACTCACCGGCACCAAGGGCGCGTTTTCCACGCGCATCAGTTACGTGACGCGTTCGCAGGGCAAATATCACCTCTGGGTGGCCGACTCTGACGGTGAGAATGCACAGGCCCCGCTGAGCGATGTCGAGCCCATCATCTCGCCAGCCTGGTCGCCACAGGGCGGGCATCTGGCCTATGTGTCTTTTGCGGCCAGAAAACCCGTGGTGTACGTGCAAGAGCTTGCCACCGGCAAGCGCGTGGCTGTGGCCAACTTCAAGGGCTCCAACAGTGCGCCAGCCTGGTCGCCTGACGGTGAAAATCTGGCTGTGACGCTGACCCGCGATGGAGGATCGCAGATTTATCTCGTTTCGAAAAACGGGGGGGAGCCGCGCCGCCTGACCCGCAGCGACAGCATCGACACTGAGCCCACTTTTTCAGCCGATGGTCGCTGGATTTTTTTCGTCAGTGACCGTGGTGGATCACCCCAGATTTACAAAATGCCTGCCAATGGCGGTAGCGCTGAGCGGGTGACGTTCAGCGGCAATTACAACATCTCGCCCACGCTGAGTTCGGATGGACGCTGGATGGCGTACATCTCCCGCGTGGACTGGGCTTTCAAATTGCATGTGATGGACTTGGGCACGGGCACCACCCAGGCGATCACGGATACCCAGTTTGACGAGAGTCCCAGCTTTGCACCTAATGGAAAGCTGGTGATGTATGCCACACGCTCTGGTCCACAGGAGGTGCTCATGACCACCACCCTGGACGGCCAGATCAAGACTAGGCTGAATACCCCCGCCGGGGTCATCCGCGAGCCTGACTGGGGCCCGTATGTGGCGGCATCTCGCTGAAAATCCTCGCTTTGATTCTGAACATTCATGAAAACGGAGAAGACAATCATGTACAAGAAAACAAACACCCGCTTCACGCTGGTTTCAATGGTTCTCGCCGCACTGCTTGCTGGTTGTGGCAGTTCGGTCAAGCTCGATGAAGACAAGGTCAGCGATGCCAAAGGGGCTCCGGTGGAGCAAACTCCAGGCAAGCCCGCTGGTCAGCCTCCGGCAGTAACGACGGTGGACTCCTCGGCTTCCGAGGCCCAGGCACGCAGTGGGCCCGTGAATGTGGCCAACCTGGTGTACTTCGACTATGACAGCTACATGGTCAAGCCTGAATTCCAGGCTGCCATTGAAGCCCATGCCAAACACCTCAACCGATTCAAGAGCGTCAAGATCGTGATTGAGGGGCACACTGACGAACGCGGTGGCCGCGAGTACAACTTGGCATTGGGCCAAAAGCGCTCAGAGGCCGTGCTCAAATCGCTTTCGCTTCTGGGTGTTGCTGCTGCGCAGGTCGAAGCAGTGAGCTTTGGCAAGGAAAAGCCGGCAGATACTGGCTCTTCTGAAACCGCCATGGCCAAAAACCGCCGTGCCCAGATCAACTACCGTTGACCCTCGTCATTGGAGTGACCACCATGATTGCAGTGCTTCGTTCGTACAGGCCTGTCCGCAAATCGCTGCTGATCGCTGCCATGCTGGCCGGATTCCAGCTCAATGCCAGTGCTGGTCTGTTTGAAGACGACGAGGCGCGCAAGGCAATTCTCGATTTGCGCGCCAAGGTGGAGCAAAACGCCACTACCGCCAGCGCGGCCAGTGATGACCTCAAGAGCGAAAATGCCCAATTGCGCCGCAGCCTGCTTGAACTGAACGCCCAGATCGAGCAGCTTCGAGCCGGTGTTGCCCAACTGCGCGGCCAGAACGAACAACTCAGCCGCGATCTTTCCGAGTTGCAGCGCAAGCAAAAAGACTTGCTGGCTCCGATGGATGAGCGCTTGCGTGCGCTGGAGCCCACCAAGGTGGTGCTGGATGGCAAAGAAATTGTGGTGGAGCCCGCCGAGCGCAAGCAATACGAAGCGGCACTCCAGGTCTTTCGTCAAGGCGAGTTTGCTGCCGCACAGTCAGCCTGGGCCGATTTCCTGCGACGCAACCCGCAGTCGGCCTACCAGCCTTGGGCCATGATGTGGCAAGCCAATTCGATGTATGCACTGCGTGGCTACCGCGATGCGCTGGCGGTTTTCCAGTCCATTGCCAGAAACCATCCAGATCACCCGAAGGCACCTGAAGCTTTGCTGTCTGCGGCCAACTGCCAGGTAGAGCTGAAAGACAGCAAGGGCGCGCGCAAGACCCTCGAAGAACTTCGGAACAACTATCCGAAGTCAGAGGCGGCATTGGCTGCCGCTGAGCGCCTCAAGAAGCAGCGCTGAAGCCCGGTTGACGGGTGGCAGATAAAATTCCGCCATGCAAAGCACTGACATTCAAGCCTTGAGCACCCAGGTTCTCTGGGTGTCGTTTTTTGTTTCTGTCCTGTTCGGGGCCATTGCCCAGCGAACCCATTTCTGCACCATGGGTGCGATCAGCGATGTGGTCAACATTGGTGACTATGCCCGCATGAGGCAGTGGGCCTTGGCGATCGCCGTGGCCATGCTGGGTTTTGCTGCTTTGGTCTGGATGGGCAAACTTGACCCTGCCAAAACGCTCTACGCCAGCACAAGATGGCAGTGGCTGTCTGCCGTTGTGGGAGGCTTGCTATTCGGCTTTGGCATGGTGCTTTCCTCGGGCTGCGGCAGCAAGACGCTGGTACGCATCGGTTCGGGCAATCTCAAATCGCTGATCGTTTTCTTCATCATGGGCGTGGCCTCCTACGCCACCTTGCGCGGCATCACAGCCGTGGCTCGCAGCAACACGGTGGACCAAGTGTTTGTGGAATTCAGTTCGGGCGCGGCGGTGGGTCAATTGCTGGCCTCAGCCACAGGCTGGCCCGTCACCACTGCTTTGCCTTTAGCCGCCGCCGTGCTGGCGCTCGCCCTCATGATCTGGGTGTTCAAGGATCGCGAATTTCTCACCGGCAACAATCTGCTGGCGGGTTTGGGCATCGGCGCGATCGTGGTGCTGATGTGGTGGGGTTCTGGCGTATTCGGCCATGTCGCCGAGCATCCCGATACCCTGCAAGAAGCCTTTCTCACCACTGGATCTGGCCGCGCTGAAGCACTGACCTTCACTGCGCCCATGGCCTACACCATCGACTGGCTCATTCTGTTTAGCGACAAGAGCAAGGTGCTGACCTGGAGTGTGGTGTCGGTGCTGGGTGTGATCGCGGGCTCGGCACTCATGGCGCTGGTCACGCGCCAGTTCCGGTGGGAAGGATTCCGCGACACCACTGATACGGCAAACCATGTGTTGGGGGCCATCCTGATGGGCATTGGAGGCGTGACGGCACTTGGTTGTACGGTTGGCCAAGGTCTGAGCGGCATTTCCACCCTGAGCCTGACCAGCTTTGTGGCCGTGGCGGCCATCATGGCCGGTGCCCGTGCGGCTTTTGCATACCAGATGTGGCAACTGGAGCGCGCGGCTTGAATGCCGCACTCCAGCAGCTGGCGGCTGACCGCCGGTTTTCCGGCATGGACCGGCTTTATGGTCTGGGGGCTTCAGCAGCCATCCGCT
>JBJOKU010000134.1:0-4715 GCA_046045925.1 Pseudomonadota bacterium | reverse complement strand
CAAGTGCTGTGCAAGCCCGGCTCCATCAAGCCCCACACCCACTTCACCGGTGAGGTGTACGTGCTGTCCAAAGAAGAAGGTGGCCGTCATACGCCCTTCTTCAACAACTACCGTCCCCAGTTCTACTTCCGTACGACTGACGTGACCGGTGCCATCGAACTGCCCGAGGGCAAAGAGATGGTGATGCCTGGCGACAACGTGTCGATCACCGTCAAGCTGATCGCCCCCATCGCCATGCAAGAAGGTCTGCGCTTCGCCATCCGTGAAGGTGGCCGTACCGTCGGCTCCGGCGTTGTGGCCAAGATTCTGGCCTGAGTTCCGAAAGGGTCCATAGGGGTATAGCTCAATTGGCAGAGCGTCGGTCTCCAAAACCGAAGGTTGTAGGTTCGATTCCTACTGCCCCTGCCAGACGGAAAGTCTGAGCGCCCCCTCCCGAGCAAGCCCATCCGTGTGATGGGCTTGCGTGTCTGAAGAAACCTGAGAAAACAATGGCATCCACCGACGTTGAAACCGTTGAAACCAGCTCTGACAAGGTCAAGCTGGGCTTGGCTATTGGCTTGGCCTTTGCTGGTGTGGCTGGGTACTACGTGCTGAGCAAGCAGGGGGCTCTTGTCCAGTGGGCCGCTTTGCTTGTTGCACTGGCGGCTGCGTTTGGCGTGTTCATGACATCGGCCATGGGCCAGAGGTTTGTCGGTTTTGGCCGTGAGGCTTGGCGTGAAACACAAAAAGTGGTCTGGCCAACTCGCAAGGAGAGTTTGCAAACCACGGCCTATGTGTTTGCTTTTGTGTTCATCATGGCCCTGTTCCTGTGGCTGACGGACAAAACCCTCGAGTGGATTTTGTACGACCTGATTCTGGGCTGGAAGAAATAAATGACCGAAGCCATTTCCGCAACTGAAGCCACGTCTCCCGAGCAGTCCAATCTGCGCTGGTACGTGGTACACGCCTATTCCGGCATGGAAAAGGCGGTTGAGCGCAATCTGCGCGAGCGCATTACCCGCTCGGGCATGGACTCCAAATTTGGCCGCATCATGGTGCCCACTGAAGAAGTGGTCGAAATGAAAAACGGCCAGCGTCGCACCACCGAGCGCAAGTTCTATCCGGGCTATGTGCTGGTCGAGATGCTCATGGACGACGACACTTGGCACTTGGTCAAGAACACCAACAAGGTCACAGGTTTTGTGGGCGGTGCCCGCAACCGTCCCGCCCCGATTTCCGAGCGCGACTTCCAGAACATCATGAGCCAGATGGCTGAGGGCAGCGAGAAGCCCCGCCACAAGGTCGAGTTCATGGTGGGCGAAGTGATTCGCGTCAAGGAAGGCCCGTTCGCCGACTTCAATGGTTCCATTGAAGACGTCAATTACGAGAAGAACAAGGTTCGCGTGTCCGTTACGATCTTCGGTCGTGCCACACCCGTCGAGCTGGAATTTGCCCAAGTCGAAAAGACCTGATCTTCTGAATTTTTCGGCCTTGCGCACATCACGACCCGGCGCAGGGCCTTGATCCAAGGGTCGTCAACCCCGGGGAGTCTGGTTGATCCAGACGCTATCACCCGCAAGGAGTAAAGCAATGGCGAAGAAAATCGTCGGCTTCATCAAACTGCAGGTTCCTGCAGGCAAAGCCAATCCGTCGCCGCCCATCGGCCCAGCACTGGGTCAGCGCGGTCTGAATATCATGGAGTTCTGCAAGGCGTTCAACGCCCAGACCCAGGGCGTCGAGCCCGGTCTGCCCCTGCCCGTGGTCATCACCGCGTTCGCAGACAAGAGCTTCACCTTCATCATCAAGACGCCTCCCGCGACGACGCTGATCAAGAAGGCCATCAAGCTGGACAAGGGTTCCTCCAAGCCCCACAGCGACAAGGTCGGCAAGATCACCCGTGCCCAGCTCGAGGAAATCGCCAAAGGCAAGATCAAGGACATGAACGCCGCCAGCATCGACGCTGCCGTGCGCACCTTGGCTGGTTCTGCACGCTCCATGGGCGTGACAGTGGAGGGTCTGTAAATGAGCAAATTGACCAAGAAACAAAAAGCCCTCGAAGGCAAGGTTGACAGCAACAAGCTGTACGCCATTGGCGACGCTCTCGGCATCGTCAAAGAGTGCGCCACCGCCAAGTTCGATGAGTCCATCGACGTGGCCGTGCAACTCGGTATCGATGCCAAGAAGTCCGACCAAGTCGTTCGCGGCGCCGTCGTGCTGCCCAATGGCACTGGCAAGACCAAGCGCGTGGCCGTGTTTGCCCAAGGTGCCAAGGCTGAAGAAGCCAAGGCCGCTGGCGCTGACGTGGTCGGCATGGACGATCTGGCTGCACAGGTCAAGGCTGGCAACATGCCTTTCGACGTGGTGATCGCTGCTCCCGACGCCATGCGCGTAGTCGGTACGCTGGGCCAGATTCTCGGCCCCCGTGGCCTGATGCCCAACCCCAAAGTGGGCACCGTGACTCCCGACGTCGCCACGGCTGTGAAGAACGCCAAGGCCGGTCAAGTGCAGTTCCGTGTGGACAAAGCCGGTATCGTGCACGGCACGATCGGTCGCCGTTCCTTTGAAGCCGACGCGCTCAAGGGCAACCTGGCTGCCCTGATCGATGCCCTGAACAAGGCCAAGCCCGCCACCAGCAAAGGTGTTTACCTGCGCAAGGTGGCCGTGTCTTCCACCATGGGTGTGGGCGTTCGCGTGGACGTCTCTTCCCTGGCAGCGTGATCGCAAGATAGCGCAAAAGATTTGAGAGCCCGGCAACGGGTTTTCAAAGTGGTGGGCTGATGGCCCGGTCTCTGCGGAGAACAGACCATCAGGCCATCCAAGACCGCTGGTGGGTTGTGCAACAACCCTTAATGCAAACCAGCGCAGATGGCGGTCCCGCTGCTTGTGGAATTGAGAAGTTTCCAAACAGTTGGTCGCTGCAACTAAGGCGTGCCGAAGGTGAAAACCAACGGCACATATTGAAGGAGTAGACCTTGAGTCTGAATCGCAGTGAGAAACAAGCGGTCATTGAAGAAGTGGCCGGCCTCGCAGCCAAAGCTCAAACGTTGGTGATCGCGGAATACCGCGGCATCACGGTCGCTGACATGACCAAACTGCGTAACGATGCTCGCAGCAAGGGCGTGAGCCTGTCGGTGTTGAAGAACACCCTGGCCCGCCGTGCCGTGACCGGTACCGGTTTTGAAGTCGTCGGTGACCAGATGACCGGCCCGTTGATCTACGGTTTCTCCGTGGACGCAGTCGCTGCCGCGAAAGTGGTGGCTGACTTTGCCAAGACGAACGACAAGCTCGTCATCCGCGGCGGTGCCTACAGCGGCAAAGCTTTGGACGTGAACGGTGTCAAGCAACTGGCCAGCATTCCCAGCAAGGAAGTGCTGCTGTCCCAGTTGTGCGGCCTGCTCATGTCGCCCGTTTCGCGCACCGCGCGCGTGCTGGCAGCTCTGGCAGAGAAAAAAGGCGAAGGCGCTGCCGCCTGAGTAGGCGCAGTGTTCGTTACCAACCCAATTCAAGTTTAGGAAAATCAAAATGGCATTCGATAAAGACGCATTCCTGTCCGCACTGGACACCATGTCTGTCATGGAACTCAACGACCTGGTGAAAGCCATCGAAGAGAAATTTGGCGTGAGCGCTGCCGCCATGGCCGCCCCCGCTGGTGCTGGTGGTGGCGGTGCCGCTGCTGCTGCTGTTGAAGAGAAGACCGAATTCAACGTCGTTCTGCTCGAAGCTGGTGCCAACAAGGTTGGTGTCATCAAGGCCGTGCGCGAAATCACCGGTCTGGGCCTCAAGGAAGCCAAAGACCTGGTTGACGGCGCTCCCAAGAACGTCAAAGAAGGCATCGCCAAAGCTGACGCTGAAGCAGCCAAGAAAAAGCTGGAAGAAGCCGGCGCCAAGGCCGAACTCAAGTAAATCGTTTTGGAGCTACTGCGCGGGTTCATTTTCCTGCTGCGATGCTCGCCGTACTCAAGTACGGCTGCGCTTCTCACAGCAAACTGAATCCCGCTCGCTACGCTCCAATTCCGATTTACCGGTGCAAACCGGGCTGGTTTTCGAACCAGCCCTTTGCGCTTTTCAGAGCGCACCGGAAAGTGGCAGTAAAACTGCCGTTTTCCAGTGTCTTCTGACCCCGACTGCAGAAGATGCCTTGGTTCGGGTTGCGTGCAATGCGCAGCCGTCCGCCATTGGTTGGTAGTGGCCAACCACCAAGTCTGCCGCCCGGCGCTGTGAGCGTTGCGCGCGACAGGACAGTCGCCTAAAGACCTCAGGAACCCCGTGTTCCACCCACCGGAGATCTCATGGCTCAGACCTACAGCTACACCGAACGCAAGCGCATCCGCAAGAGTTTTGGTACCCGTGACAGCGTGCTTGAAGTGCCCTATCTGCTCCAGATGCAGAAGGACGCCTACACTTCCTTCCTCCAGGCCGACATGGCTCCCCGCCAGCGGGCCAACGAGGGCTTGCAGGCCGCGTTCAACAATGCCTTCCCCATCGTCTCGCACAACGGTTTTGTCGAGATGAAATTCCTCGAGTACACGCTGGCAAAGCCCGCGTTTGACGTGCGCGAATGCCAGACCCGTGGCCTGACTTTCGGCTCTGCCGTGCGTGCCCGCGTGCAACTCATCATCTATGACCGCGAATCCTCCACATCGCAGTCCAAAGTGGTCAAGGAAGTCAAGGAGCAAGAGGTCTACATGGGCGAAGTGCCCCTGATGACCGACAAGGGCTCCTTCATCATCAACGGC
>JBJOKU010000133.1:0-4744 GCA_046045925.1 Pseudomonadota bacterium | reverse complement strand
GTGGCCGCGCTCTGGGGCATCCCTTCCGTGCCCGACAAGCCCGGCAAAACCGCGGTGGAAATGTTCGAAGCCGCCGCGCGCGGCGAGATCAAGGCGCTGTGGATTGCCTGCACCAACCCCGCGCAGTCCATGCCAGACCAGGCCACCGTTCGCAAGGCACTTGAGCGTTGCGAGTTGGTGGTGGTGCAAGAAGCCTTTGCCACCACCGCCACCTGCCAATACGCCCATGTGCTGCTGCCTGCCACCACCTGGGGCGAGAAAGTGGGAACAGTCACCAACAGCGAGCGCCGCATCAGCCGCGTGCGTGCTGCAGTGCCACCGCCTGGCCTCGCGCGGCACGACTGGGACATCGCCGTCAATTTCGCACAGCGCCTCGAAGGCCTGCTGCCCCAGCGCATGCAGGCCCTGCTCTCGCAGCCCATCGAGATGATGCTGCTCGACCGCCCGCAAAGCCTGTTCGACTACCTGCGTGACACCGACGATGCCAGCGCCGAGGCCATCTGGAACGAGCACCGCGAATCCACCCGTGGGCGCGATCTCGACATCACCGGCCTGAGCTACGCCATGCTCGACACGCTCGGGCCGCAGCAGTGGCCACTGCCAGAAGGTGCGGCCAGCGGCAAGGTGCGCCTGTACGAAGACGGCATCTTCCCCACCGCCGACGGCAAGGCCAAATTCGTCAACACCCCCTACACGCCTGTGGCTGAGCCGCGCGAGGCGCGATTGCCCTTCTCGCTCACCACGGGCCGCCTGCGCGACCAGTGGCACGGCATGAGCCGCACTGGCAATCTGGGCCGCCTGTTCGCTCATGTGTCAGAGCCGGTGGTGCAGATGAACCCTCAAGACATGGCGCGCCGCCTGCTCAAAGACGGCGACCTCGTCCACGTGACCAACAAGCGCGGCTCCATCGTGCTGCCCGTGCAAGGCAGCGCCGAGGTGAACTTTTCGCAGGCTTTCATTGCCATGCACTGGGGCGAAGAGTTCGTGAGTGGCCGCAACGCCAATGGCGAAACACTGGCAGGCGTGAATGCGCTCACCAGCCCGACCTTCTGCCCCAGCTCCAAGCAGCCCGAACTCAAGCACACGGCGGTGAAGATTCTCAAGGCCGAGTTGCCATGGTCCATGCTGGCCGTGGCCTGGCTGGAGCCTGGCCGCGCCTGGCATGTACGCGAAGCCTTGAAGCGCGAAATGTCGCAGTTCGAGTTCGCCTCTTGCGTACCCTTCAGCAACAACCTTCCGCTCGACAAGGCGCAGGGCGAGCGCGTGGGTGTGCTCTTTCGTGCTGCCGGTTACGAGCCGCCCAGCGACGAGGTGCTGGCCTGGTTTGAAGACACGCTTGGTCTCAAGGGCATGGGCGTGCTGCGCTACAGCGACAAGAAGAAACACCAGCATCGCGCCATCCGTGTGCACGATGCAAACGGTGACAGGCAAATCGATGGTTTCCTGCTCAGTGGCGACACCCGCTCGGAAGCCTGGATCAAGGCGCTGCTGCAATCAGAAAGCTCTGCCATGCCCTATGGCCGCCTGCTGCTCTCGCCCAGCGCCACGCCCCCCGTTGCCGTGCAGGCGGCCAGCCCGCAGGTGTGCTCGTGCTTCAGCGTCAACCTTGATGCCATCGAGGGCTGCCTCGCAGGCACCACCGGCACCGACGACTCGCTGCTCGCCAAACTGCAAGGCGAGTTGAAGTGCGGCACCAACTGCGGCTCGTGTGTGCCCGAGCTGAAAAAGATCATCCGCATCCGCAAAGACCCGGCCAAGGCGGCTGAGGCCGGGGCTGCGACAATCGCGGCATGAGTTCCGAGCAAGCCGCACGCCCAGCCACCGCCAGCATCGCCGCCCATATCAAGGAGATTGGTCGCGGGGCCAAGAACTCGCGCGACATCTCGCGCGAGGCCGCCTACGACCTGTTTTCCAAGGTGCTTGATCGCGAAGTGACCGACCTTGAAATTGGCGCGTTTTGCCTGGCCATGCGCATCAAGGGCGAGTCGGTCGATGAGCTGGCCGCCTTTCTCGATGCCGCGCACGAGCGCTGCTGGCGCATTCCTGCCCTCAAGCCGACGGTGGTGATCGCCAGCTACAACGGCGCACGCAAATTGCCCAACCTCGTGGCCTTGCTCGCCTTGCTGCTGGCGCGGCACAACGTGGCCGTGCTGGTGCATGGCGTGACAGCCGATGCAGGCCGCGTGACCACAGCGCAGGTGTTCGACGCACTGGGCCTGCCCTGGGCCGACTCGCCCAACGATGTGCTCGATGCCTGGGCCACCGAAATGCCGGCCTTCGTGCCGATTGAATCGCTCTCGCCCGAGCTTGCACGCCTCTTGCTGGTGCGCCGCACCGTGGGGGTGCGCAACTCGGCGCACAGCATCGTCAAGATGCTCAAGCCCATCGACACGCCCAACCATGCCCGTGTAGCCGAAGGGCACCCGCCCGTGCTGCGGCTGGTGAACTACACCCACCCCGAATATTTGCAATCGCTGGGCCGTCTGTTCGAGCAGGAAAAAATCAGCGCCATCCTGGCCCGTGGCACAGAGGGTGAGGCCGTGGCCGACCCACGCAAGCACGGTCGCATGGACCTGTATCACGCGGGCGTTTGCACGATGCTGCAAGCCGCGCCCGATGCACCCGCAGGCCCGGCCCCGGTGCTCCCCGCCATGGACGAGACCTCCACCGGCCGTTACATCGAGGCCGTGCTGGCGGGGCAAATCCCCGTTCCCGCACCGATTGCCGCGCAGGTGGAACACATCTTGCGTGCGCTCCAGATGATGCGCACATAAGCATATGACGCATCTGTCGTTGGCATTGGCCACGGCAAACCCGACAATATCGCCCCATGCCCAAGCTGCCCCCCCTCCACACCATCAAGACCGATGCCAGCGGGCAGGGCCGCGTGTTGCTCGTGGGCGCAGGCCCCGGCGACCCCGAACTGCTGACCCTCAAGGCCGCAAAAGCCATTGCCAGCGCCGACGTGGTTCTGGTCGATGATCTGGTCAGCCCCGAGATCGTCAAGCTCGCCCCGGCAAGCGCACGCGTCGTGTGGGTGGGCAAACGCGGCGGTTGCAAGTCCACCCCGCAAGCCTTCATCGAAAAACTCATGGTCATGGCCGCGAAAGAAGGCCAGACCGTGGTGCGCCTCAAGGGTGGCGACCCTTTCATCTTTGGCCGTGGTGGCGAAGAGGTCGAAACCTTGCAAGCTGCCGGTATCCGCGTGGAAGTCATCAACGGCATCACATCGGGCCTTGCGGCCGTTACCAGCCTCAACACGCCGCTGACCCACCGTGAGCATGCCCACGGCGTGGTCTTTGTCACCGGCCACGCCAAACCTGGCGACGGCATCGACTTTGCCGAACTCGCCCACACCGCCCACAAAGCCCGGCTCACACTGGTGATCTACATGGGCGTGAGCGGCGCGGCCTTCATCCAGAACGAGTTGCTCAAGGGCCTGCCTGCCAGCACGCCCGTGGCCATCATCCACAAGGCCAGCCTGCCCGAGCAGCGCCACGCCGTCAGCAGCCTGGGCGAACTCACCGCCACCATCGAGCACGAACAACTCGCCAGCCCCAGTGTGATCGTCGTGGGCGACGTGCTCAGCGGTCTTGCTGCCACAGTCAATTCAACACTGGCCGCAACCCGGACAGCCTGAAAGTCAAACACCCCGGGAAATGCCAGCCCTGCTCCGGCAGTTTGGCTGAATGCCGATGGTGTAAATCAAGCGTGTGAGTTGCCTTGGCCACTCACCTTCGTGGGTACCAAGTCACTCAAAAACAGGCGGCTGGTTTCAGCCCAACCGAAATCGAGAGCACGCGCTCTGGCTTCGCTTCGCGGTACTTGCAAGGCCTGGTGCATGGCCACGGCAAGGTCTTCGTGCAGACAGCCACCCATTGGACGGCCACTGGCAAGTTTGCGCTCCAACACTTGCAGCGGGCCGTCCACCGGGTAGGCGGCCACGGGTGTGCCGCTGGCCATGGCCTCGACCATGACGAGGCCGAAAGTGTCGGCGCAGCTGGGGAACGCGAACACATCGGCCGCCGCGTAAACGCGGGCCAGCTCGTGGCGCGGCAGCACACCCAGCCATTTGACCTGCGGATACTTCTTGCGCAGTTCGGCCTCCACCGGCCCCACACCACAGACCACTTTGCTGCCACCCATTGGCGATTGCAAAAAGGCTTCGATGTTCTTTTCGCAGGAGACACGCCCCACAAACAGTGCGATGGGTCTTGGCAAACCCGCCAAGTCTGGATGATCCAGCGGAGAGTCATGAAACTCGAACAGCCCGGCATCGACACCGTGCGTCCACTGGCGCAGATTCTTGAAGCCGCGCTGCTCCAACATGCGCAACACACCCGAGGTGGGCACCATCACGCCAGAAGACGGGCGATGGAAATGCCGCATCAGCGCATATCCCCAGCTCACCGGCACTTTGATCGCAGCGTTCACAAACTCGGGGAACTTGGTGTGAAAGGCGGTGGTGAAAGCCCAGCCGTTTTTGAGCGCCTCAGCGCGTGCGGCCCAGCCCAGCGGCCCTTCGGTTGCGATGTGCAAAACCTGCGGCGGCTCTTGCTGCAATATCTCGCGCAAGCGCTTGCGCGGCATCACGGCAAGGTCGATTCCAGCGTAGCCGGGGCATGGCCGGGTTTTGAACAAGCCGGGGTGAATCACGCGCATGGTATGGCCTTGCGCCTCCAGGTGCGTGGCCAACTCTTTGAGGGTGGTGACCACGCCGTTGACTTGCGGCTCCCAAGCGTCT
>JBJOKU010000132.1:0-4784 GCA_046045925.1 Pseudomonadota bacterium | reverse complement strand
GCCAAAGTGCACATGTGCAACTACAACTGGAAGACCTTCATCGAGGTCTATCTGGAGGACTACCACGTCGGCCCCTTCCACCCGGGGCTGGGCCGCTTCGTCACCTGTGACGACCTGCGCTGGCAGTTCGAGCCCAACTGGTCGGTGCAGACCGTGGGTGTAGCCGACAAGCTGGGCAAACCCGGCAGTGACGTGTACCAGCGCTGGCACGATGCGGTGCTCAACTACCGTGACGGCGTTGCCCCCAAGCACGGCGCGATCTGGCTCACGCTCTACCCCACCCTCATGGTGGAGTGGTACCCGCATGTGCTGGTGGTCAGCAACCTCTACCCCATGGGCACGCAACAAACCATGAACGTGGTGGAGTTCTTCTACCCCGAGGAAATCTGCGCCTTCGAGCCCGAATTCATCGAAGCCCAGCAGGCCGCCTACATGGAAACCTGCATTGAAGACGACGAAATTGCCGAGCGCATGGACGCAGGCCGCAAGGCACTCATGCTGCGCGGCGACAACGAAACCGGCCCCTACCAGAGCCCCATGGAAGACGGCATGCAGCACTTCCACGAGTGGTATCGCGCCATGATGGGCAACGCCGTTTGATGCGGCCATCCACCCTGCGCCGCTGCGTTCTGCACCAAGGCTGAGCCATGCAAGCCCTCTGGATGCTGGCTGCGGCCCTTTTCTTTGCCAGCATGGGTGTGTGCGTGAAATTCGGCTCGGCGTACATGCACAGCTTCGAGCTGGTGTTCTACCGGGGCATCGTGGGCATGGTTTTCATGGGCTTCATGGCCCGCACGCTGGGCGTTTCATTGCGCACAACAGTGCCCAGCATGCATCTGTGGCGCACCATCATCGGCACTTTCTCCATGGCCAGCTGGTTCTACGCGCTGGCCCACCTGCCCCTGCCCACAGCCATGACGCTGAACTACATGAGCAGCGTCTGGCTGGCCGCGTTCGTGGTGGGCGGTGCGCTGTTTTTTGGTCAATCCCGGATGCAGCAAGGCCCGCTGCTGGGCACTGTGCTGGCGAGCTTTGCCGGGGTGGTGCTGATCTTGCGCCCCACCATCGAGCAGAACCAGCTTTTTGCCGGACTCGTGGGCCTGCTCTCCGGCATGGCCGCCGCCCTGGCCTACATGCAAGTCAAGGCACTCGGCCAGGCGGGTGAACCGGAAGCCCGGACTGTGTTCTATTTCTCCGCCGGAACCGTGCTCGTTGGGCTGGCAGGAATGATGGTGCAGGGCGTGTCACCCTTTGTGTGGCCCGGTTTTGCGTGGGTGCTGCCGCTCGGCGTGTTTGCCTCGCTCGGCCAATGGTGCATGACACGTGCCTACGCCAAGGGGGCGACCCTGCTGGTGGCCAACCTGCAATATGCAGGCATTGTTTTTGCGGCCCTGTTCAGCCTGATCCTGTTTGGCGACCCCATCACTCCCACTGGCTGGCTGGGCATCACGCTCATCATGGCCAGCGGCATTACCGCCACCATCCTGCGCGCCCGCATCGCGCCGCCCACACAGCACGAAGAACCCGAAGAGCGGTAACCCCGATCAGAAGCCATTGCCATGTACAACACCCTCATTTCCGCCCAGCACTTGCAACGCCTGTTATCCGGCAACACTCCTGTCGTGGTCGTTGATTGCAGCTTTGACCTGGCCAACCCCGCCGCCGGGCAAGCCACCTTTGAGTCCGAGCACATCGCAGGCGCCATCTACGCCCACCTCGACACCGACCTGAGCGCCAAAACTGCCGAAGGCCAGCCCGTCAACGCGGGCCGTCACCCCTTGCCCAGCCGCGAAGTCCTCGCCGCAAGGCTTGGCCGCATGGGCATCAGCAACAACACCCAAGTGGTGGCGTACGACCGCAATGGCCACATGATCTGTGGCCGCCTGTGGTGGATGCTCAAGTGGGCCGGACACGAAGCCGTGGCCGTGCTCGACGGCGGACTCGCCGCATGGAAAGCCGCTGGCGGTGCTGTCGCAACAGGCAGCAGCCCTGCCCTGCCCGCGCAAACCTTCGCGTTGGCCGAGCCACTTGTGCAACTGCATCACACCAAAGACGTGGCCGCCAAACTGGGGCAAGACAAACAGACCATTGTGGACGCACGCGCTACCCCGCGCTTTCTGGGCGAGGTGGAGCCCCTCGACCCCGTGGCCGGGCACATCCCCGGTGCGCTCAACCGCCCCTTTGCCAGCAACTTTCGCGCAGACGGCTGCTTCAAATCACCCCAAGCGCTCAATGAGGAATTCAGCGCCCTGCTCGGCCAGCGCAGTGCAAGCAGCGTGGTGCACCACTGCGGCTCAGGCGTGAGCGCCGTGCCCAACATCATCGCCATGGAAGTGGCGGGCCTTGGCCGCCAGGCGCTTTATGCCGGAAGCTGGAGCGAGTGGTGCAACACGCCGGGGCTGCCCTGCGCGAAGGGTTGAGCTTCCAGAAGACGCTCACATTAACCGGCAAAAGTCTAAAATCAAACCATGCAAGCGCAACCAGTCAGCATCAGCCTTCACGACGAATCCGGCGGGTATGAAATTACCCCGGATCGCGTGCCCATGGCCGTGCTCAAAACGTTCACACAAGATGTCGATGTTTTTTTGCGCGGCGAAGGCTCCGAGCTGGACACCAGCGAGTTGCAGGTTTCTGTGTTCAAAGGTTCGCTGGGCGTGCTCACTGCCCCCATTGGGCAAACCGCACTGCTCCAGGATTTGCGCCACTTGAGCAGTACAGATTTGCTCGACGGCATTGATGCCAAGCGCCGCGAAGTGGTTGAGCGCTGGCAAAAGCTGGCCAAAGGCACGCGCAAGGCCATCTTCAAGATTTCAGCCCCATTCTTGACTGCACCCATCACCATCAGCGCCCAAACCGATTTTCGTGCTGACGATGCGGATCAGTGGGTAAAGGTAGAGCGCTATTTACAAGGCGAAGTGCAGCAAATTGGTGGTGCCACCAAAGTCAACGCGCACATCCGTCTGCCGGATAACACCTTGCTGCCCGTTGAGTCTGAGCGCGAGGTGTTTCGCAACGACAAAGTCAACAGGCTCTACAAGCTGGCGATGGTTCGCATCACCGCTGAGTACAACGTTGTCACCCGCAAGTACCGCAACGCACGCTTGCTGTCGTTTGAAGAGCATCAGGACGCTTTGGATGAATCTCAATTGCAACGGTTGATTGATCGTGGCACCAAAGCCTGGAAAGACACACCCAAAGCCAGCGAATGGGTAGAGGCGCTTCGTGGCGGGGGTGACGCTTGATTTCCATTTTGATGGACACCAGCTTTTTGATTACGCTGGCTGACTCCACCCGCAGCAACCACCAGACGGCCATCCGCTATCTGCGCAAAGCGTTGGAAACGGGTTGCCCGCTTTATCTGTCTGCGATTGTGGCCTCTGAGTTTCAAGTCAAGCAGCCCGTTACGGACTTGCCATTGCGCAATTTCCATGTGCTGCCTTTCAACATAGACCACGCCATGACGACGGGGCAATTGATGAAAGCCATCACTCGGGATCAGGGCGATGACCGGGTGGCCGTGAAGGACGATTTGAAGCTGCTGGCGCAGATGGTTTGTGATTCGATCACTCACATCCTCACGGAAGACAAAAACACACTCGTCAAGTACCTCAACCGGCTGAACGAAATGGGCGAAACATCAGCTCAGGCCATTGTCCTGGAGGACGGGTTTGATGCTGCTTGGTTCAATGGCGGTCAGCGGAATTTGCTCGACCATTGATTTGAGTGTCCCGGTAAGCAGCCTTCAAGCCGAAGCTGAATTTTTCCGAAAAAATCTGCCCCGCCCTCTTGAAATGGGAAACGCTGCCCCCAATTGCCGGGGCAATTGACATTTTTGACCCCGAAAACTCATGACAGAAGCACCAAAACCCGACCAAACCATGGAGGCCCAGGCCGCAGCGGCCCCCGCTGCTGCGCAAGCCGAAGCATCCAGCCCCGCTCAGGAAGCCACTGCACAAACCACCGCCGCAGCCAACACTGGGGCCGCTCCTGACGCCAGCGCTGAACTCAAGCAGCGCATTGCCGAGCTGGAAGCCAAAAACACCGAGCTGGCCGACCAATGGGTGCGCGCCCAGGCCGAGATGCAGAACGTGCGCCGCATTTCTGCGGATGAAGTGTCCAAGGCCCGCAAGTTCGCCGTGGAAGGCTTTGCCGAGAACATGCTGCCCGTGGTGGACAGCCTTGAAGCGGGTCTGACCGTCAAGGATGCATCGCCCGAGCAGATCCGCGAAGGAGCCGAGGCCACGCTGCGCCAGTTGCACTCTGCGCTGGAGCGCAGCAAGGTGATCGCGGTGAACCCCGCTGCTGGCGAGAAGTTCGACCCCGCCAAACACCAGGCCATCAGCATGGTACCTGCCGAGCAGGAAGCCAACACCGTGGTGCTCGTGCTGCAAAAGGGCTACACCATCGCCGAGCGCGTGCTGCGCCCGGCCCTCGTGACGGTGGCCGCACCCAAATAAGCCTTTCATTCACAGCCCGGCAGTCTTGAAAAAAGACCGGGCTATCCGCAACTAAACCGCAACCGAATTTTTTGAATCTGGAGTATCAACATGGCAAAAATCATTGGCATTGACTTGGGCACCACCAACTCTTGCGTGTCCATCATGGAAGGCAACACCACCAAGGTGATCGAGAACGCTGAAGGCGCTCGCACCACGCCCTCCATCGTCGCTTATCAAGGAGACGGCGAAGTGCTGGTGGGCGCGTCCGCCAAGCGCCAGGCCGTGACCAACCCCAAGAACACGCTGTACGCGATCAAGCGCCTGATCGGCCGCAAGTTCACCGAG
>JBJOKU010000131.1:0-4834 GCA_046045925.1 Pseudomonadota bacterium | reverse complement strand
AATCTGCTGTTGACGGCTCAGTTGCGTATTCAGAGCATTCGACATGGTGCACTCCTTCAAAGTTGCGTGCGGGGGTTTTCAAAAATCTGCCGGACGGATTCCCGGTGGCGATTGCGCAAGTTTAAGTCTTATACAAGACTATGCGAAGCTCTTTTGTCTTATATAAGAGTAAATTTAACTCATTGAAAATCAATTAGTTACAAATTTTATTTCACAATAAGATAAATCATTTCTCAAATTGAGAAAAAATGCGGCAATGCAGCATTCATCAATTCCATACTATGGAATGCATATCGCCATTCGAAAGATTCAATTCGTTTGACGCCCAGTGGCGTCAAGCCAGTCACCACTGGTAATGACCGTACAACCCTTGAGATAGGCAGGATTGATTTCGTAAACGATGCAGCTGAGGGTGTCGTTGTTCACTCTCACGGGTTGGAAACGCTTGAAGTACTCGTCCTTTTTCTGCGGATACAACTCTTCGATCTCGTCGAGCACCCGTTCCAGCTCGGGCGAAATGGCGTAGACCTCGCCGACCACCTGCCCTGGCTCACCAAGCACCACGCCCGGATACTGGCGCAGGTGATACATGCGCCCAGGCAAGGTAGCCTCGCCTACGAAGCGTGGGGCAGGCGTGAGATGCGTGATGTCATTGGCCCCGCCCTTACGGAGCGTGCCATAGACAAACACATGCTTACTCGCAAGCATCAGCCATGCAGGGGCGTGGCACTCACCACCATGCCGTCTTCATCGGCGTAGAGCCAGTCACCGGGACGCACCGTCACACCCTGAATGGTGACCACCACACCTGCCTGGCCTTCGCCGCGTTTTTCAGTTCGCAGTGGCATGAGCGCCAGCGCACGAATGGGAATGCCCGCCTCACGCAACTCGGCCACATCGCGCACGCAGCCATCGACGACGATGCCCGCCCAACCATTCTTGGCTGCAGCCACCGCAAGGTTGCCACCGACCAAGGCACGACGCAGCGATGCACCGCCATCCACCACCAGCACGCGCCCTTCGCCGGGCGAATTGACAGCCTCACGCACACGCGAGTTGTCCTCCGGGCAGCGCAACGTATGCACAGGGCCGCAGAAGGGCTTCAACGCCGCGAAATCGCGGAACACCGGAGGCAGCACACGGAAGACTCCGCTGGTGTCGTTTTCGTGGGTATCACACAGGTCACAGGTGGCAAAGGGTGTCATGTTCTCTCCGTGGAAACAGGGTTATGAAGGCAATTGTGCCCAATGAAACGGGGCATCAGGGTTGATCCTCAGAGTGAAAAACAACATTTCTCCTCTGAAAACCACTTTCCCCCCTTGGAAAAGCGCTATTTTCGCTATAGCATCGCGCTTGCTGAGGCAGCAATGAGGTCAGCTCTAGGGCCACAGTGTGAATTCACACCACTTCTAGAAGGAAATCAATCATGGCAACTGCAAAAAAAGCACCGGCTAAAAAAGCCGCTCCCGCGAAGAAGGCTGCAGCGAAGAAAGCTGCTCCTGCGAAGAAGGCCGCACCGGCCAAGAAAGCCGCCGCTCCCGCCAAAAAGGCAGCGCCGGCGAAGAAGGCTCCTGCCAAGAAGGCAGCGCCCGCCAAGAAAGCCGCCCCCGCGAAAAAGGCCGCTCCTGCCAAGAAGCCCGCCGCGAAGAAGGCCCCCGCCAAGAAGCGCACCCCCAACGCCGCCTTCATGAAGCAAATGACCCCCAGCGCTGTTCTGGCCGCAGTGGTTGGTGCTTCTCCCCTGGCGCGCACCGAGGCCGTCAAGAAAATGTGGGCCTACATCAAGAAAAACGGCCTGCAAGACCAAGTCAACAAGCGCAACGTCAATGCCGATGCCAAGCTGCAAGCCCTGTTCGGCAAGGCTGTGGTCAACATGTTCGAGATGGCTGGCATCATCAACAAGAACCTCAAGTGAGATTCACCCCTCGCTGAATGACAAGGGCCGCAGATGCGGCCCTTTTTCATGGGGCGAGGCCATTGTTCGGCCCGCCTTCCCCAGCATCATGAGGCGCAGATACGCTGGCGTGCAGCCTCGTACTCCCGCCGGAACTGAGCCACCAGTTCGCCGGCTGGCTGCACTTGGTTGATCGCGCCGATGCCCTGGCCACAGCCCCAGATGTCCTTCCAGGCCTTGCTGGTGCCTGAGCCAAAGCTCATATTGCTGGGATCGCTCTCGGGCAAATTGTCCGGGTCCATGCCTGCGGCCCGAATGCTGGGTGCGAGATAGTTGCCGTGCACACCCGTGAACAGGTTGCTGTAAATGATGTCATCGCTGTTTGAATCAACGATGCATTGCTTGTAGGCCTCGCTGGCGCGGGCTTCGTCAGTAGCGATGAAAGCCGATCCGATGTAGGCGAAATCTGCCCCCATGGCCTGCGCCGCGAGAATGGCCCCGCCACTGGCTATGGAGCCGCTCAAGGCCAGCGGGCCATCGAACCACTGGCGGATTTCCTGAACGAGCGCAAACGGGCTTTTCACGCCTGCGTGCCCCCCGGCGCCAGCAGCCACGGCGATGAGGCCATCAGCGCCCTTCTCGATGGCCTTGTGCGCAAAGCGGTTGTTGATGATGTCGTGCAGCACCACCCCGCCATAACTGTGCGCGGCCTGGTTCACGTCTTCTCGTGCACCCAGACTGGTGATGATGACGGGCACCTTGTACTTGACACACAGGGCCATGTCGTGCTCCAGCCGGTCGTTGCTCTTGTGCACGATCTGGTTGATGGCAAACGGCGCGGCAGGCTGATCCGGATGTGCGCGGTCATGTGCAGCCAATTCTTCGGTAATTTCATGCAGCCACTCATCCAACTGGGAAGCGGGTCGCGCATTGAGTGCAGGCATGGAGCCCACTATGCCCGCCTTGCATTGGGCGATCACAAGCTGGGGGTTGCTGATGATGAAAAGCGGACTGCCAATCACTGGCAGACGCAAGGAAGAAAAGATGGCAGGAAAGGGCATGAGCGAGTTGTCTCCAAATGAAAAATGGCTCCCGGAGGAGCCATTTTCGCACTGAAGATTGATTTCAATGGTGGGAGGCTGTCGAGTGGGTTGTTGCGGTTTCGGTATTGGCACTAACCAAGCCTGCAACGCCTGCGGCAGTAGCAGCAACGATAGAAGTTGTCGTTGCAACGCCCGTGGTTGCCGTAGCAACCCCTGCAGCACCAGTTGCAGCACCCGCAGCGGACCCGGTAATCAGGGCACCACTCATGGCTTGAGTTGTCAACTGCGTCATCAAAGATGTGGTGTTAACGCCAAGCGCACTGAATGCTGAGGCAAGTGTTGGGGCACCTGCCGCAGCCCCAGTGACTGCGACTGAGGCGAGTTGGCCCGCGCCGCCAATACCAAGGGTAATTGAGCCCGTTGCAGTACTGAAGGTGACTGTACCGTTGATCACCTGAATGGAAACCGTGGTGGTTCCACCACCAGCAAGCGTGCTGGCGACAACAATATCCGTACCACGAATACCCACCGTCGCGGTGCCCGACGTGATGCGGACCGCATTAGGATTGGCCGCACCCAAAGCACCGGTCACGAAGCGGAAAGCGCCACGAATCAAGTCAAAGGCAGAGGAGCCTTCAGCAGGCTTGGCAGAGTTGTAGTTGAACGCGATCAAGTTGAAGTTGGTGTTTTCAGCCAAGGCAACACTTCCGCCGTCCTGGAACCGCATCACTGCGTTGGATTTTGCACCCGTGGCCAAAATCGCTCCCGCCGGAATTTCACTCCCGATAGCCACCTTGACAGGTGCCCCAGTCTTTCCAACGGTGTAAGACACATCACCACTCACAGCAGTCACCTTTGCCGCTTGTGCAAAAGCAGCACCAGCCAAAACAAGAGCAGCAAGTGCCGTGACAAATTTATGAATCAACATCTGGATCCCCTAATAACAAGCAGCCCTGCTCAATCGCAAGGGCACATGTTTACATCATAACCCAGTTACACCTGCCCATGTCGTTGAATTTTCCCGATTTTCCGGATCCAGGCTGCGCACGTCTGACCAAATTTTAGACAATCAACTCTAATTTGATGCATCGCATCATTTTTACTGACGCACCCTCTTGCCACCAACCGATACGTACCTACAATTGAGTAAATGTTGCATTGCAGCATTTGCAATTCAACCCCATCAACCTTAAGGAGTGAAAACCATGTTTACTGTTGACCAACTGATCGCTGAACAAAAAGCCACCGTGCAAGCCGCTTTCGGCTTGGCTGGCAAGACCTTTGATGGCGTGGAAAAGCTCGTCGAGTTGAATCTGGCCGCAGCCCGCGCTTCCCTCAAAGAAGGCGCTGACCAGACCAAGGCAGCTTTGGCCGCCAAAGACGTGCAAGCACTGCTGGCTCTGCAAGCCGCTGCTCTTCAGCCCATGGCCGAGAAGTCTGCCGCCTACGGTCGCCAAGTGGGCGAAATCGCCCAAGCCACCGCCGCTGAGTACACCAAGGCTTTCGAAGCCCAAGTGGCCGAAGCCCAATCCAAATTTGCTGCACTGGTGGAAAACCTTGGCCAGAACGCTCCCGCCGGTTTTGAAACCCCCGTGGCCGTGGTCAAGAGCAGCCTGGCTGCCGCTACCAATGCCTATGACAGCGTTCAAAAAGCTGTCAAGCAAGCGACTGACCTGGCCAAATCCAACATGGAAGCCGTGACTGCCCAAGCTACTGGCGCTGTCAAAACCGTTTCCAAGAAGCGTTAATCGCCCTGCGATTCGTTTCTGAACGATTGTCTCCTCGGGTCCTCTACGGACTCTTTAACAGCCCGGCGCAACCCGCCGGGCTTTTTTTCGCCCCTAGAACGCCCACTCTAAAACGCGCTCCAGCTCTTGCAACCCCTAGGGTTAACCCC
>JBJOKU010000130.1:0-4878 GCA_046045925.1 Pseudomonadota bacterium | reverse complement strand
CAGTTGTTCGCCGCCCTCTTCTTGCGGCTCCAGCGGGCGCACAGTGTCCGGCCCCTTGGGTTGCAGCCACCACTGGATGCGTTGTTGCGCGGTGCTGTGCTGCGCGGCAAAGTCGCGCAGGCGCTGCTGGTCTTCCGGCGTGAGCGGCTCCATGTGGCGCAGCGCCAGCACGGTCACGCTGTCGCCCACGGCGAGTTCGATCTGGGGCAATTTGTCGGGCTGGCTCATGCCCGCCACCAGGTGGCGCAGGGGCACGAGCATGTCGCTCACATGCGGGGGCAAAATTTCGCACGAAGTCATGTCGGCGATGTAGCTCGACTTGCGCTCGTGAAAGCCAACCAGCACGCCGCCCTTCTTGGCCACGTAGCGCACCGACAAACGGGCGCGGTAGCGGTAGCCCCAGGTCGGCCCCTCGATGGGGCGCATCATGGTTTCGGCTTTGACCTTGCCCAAGTGCCAGAGGCCGTCTTCCAGCGCACGCTGCTTGATCGCCACCTGCGCCGCCGGGTGCAGATGCTGCATCTTGCAGCCGCCGCAATTGTTCTGCCCAAGGCCGAAGTGCGGGCACTGGGGCCGCACACGCTGGCTCGACTCTTTGTGCAATGCCAGCAGCGTGGCTTGCGCCCAATTGTTCTTGCCGCGCCCGACCTGCACGGTCACTTTCTCGCCGGGCAACGCGCCCTCAATGAACAACACCTTGCCCTCGGCATCGCGGGCCACGCCCTGGGCCTCGATGTCGAGCGATTCAATGGTGACGGTGATGGGAGGGGTATCCGGATTGGAGTCGCGGCCGCGTGCGCCACGGGAAGGTCTGTGTGCCATGCCCGTATTGTCTCAAACACGAGGCATGTTTTTCCGCCCTACAGCTTTACCAAGCCTTGAGGTATTCCTGCCAATGCGACTCGCCCGCTGCAGCCAGCGCATCGAGGTTCTGGCGCACAAAGGCCATTTCCTGCTCGTACTCGGCGGCGGTGAGACCTTGGCGCATTTTCTGGAAGCGGCAATACAGCAAGTAGGTGTTCATCACATCCGTTTCGCAATAGCGGCGGATGTCTTCAAGTTTGCCGTCGAGGTAGGCACCATAGACGGCAGAGCCGTCCATGCCCAGCTTGCCCGGAAAACCGCAGAGCTTGGCCATGGCGTCCAGCGGCGCGTTGGCGCGGGGCTGGTACATGGCGAGCAGGTCCATCAGGTCCAGATGGCGCATGTGATAGCGGCTGATGTAGTTGTTCCACTTGAACTCGCGGTCGTCTTCGCCCATGTCCCAGTAGCGCGAGGCTTCCACGCCATGCATGAGGCCACGGTAGTGCAGCACGGGCAAATCGAAGCCGCCGCCGTTCCAGCTCACCAGCTGAGGGGTCTTGCGCTCGATGGCTGAGAAAAACTGCTGGACGATGCGACCTTCGCTCTGCCCGTCGCGGTCCACAAACGAATGCACCTTGAGGCCTTCGGCATCGCGGTAAACGGCGCTGATGCACAGCACGCGCTGCAGGTGCAAGGGCATGAAATCGCTTTGGCCGTTGGCCTTGCGCTCGGCCACCCAAGCCTCGTAGGCCTGCGATTCGGTTTGCCCGGGCTGGCCACGCAGGGCCAGCAGGCCCGCCGTGTCAGGGATGGACTCGATGTCAAAAACGAGGACGGGCCAAGCCATGTGTTTGCCTGTCTTACTTGGCTGGCAGGTATTTCAGCGGATCAACGGGCTTGCCAGATCGGCGCACCTCAAAATGCAGCTTTACACGATCAGCGTCACTCTGGCCCATCTCGGCAATTTTCTGCCCCTTGTTGACAGATTGGTCTTCTTTCACAAGCAGCGTCTGGTTGTGGGCGTACGCCGTGAGGTAGGTGTCGTTGTGCTTGATGATGATCAAGTTGCCATAACCACGCAGGCCAGAACCCGCATAGACCACGCGACCATCGGCGGCTGCGGAAATGGCATCTCCCAACTTGCCATCAATGTCGATGCCCTTGTTCTTGGCTTCGTCAAATCCGGCCACCACATTTCCCTTGGCGGGCCAGGCAATCACGAAGTCTGTTGGAACAGCTTGTTGACTGGGTTTTTCAGGTTGAATCACCACAGTGCGTGTTGCATCGGACACATTGCTGTTGAGAGGACGCACCACCGTATTGGGCTCGCCAGCGGGTTTGGCCTCTGCCTTGACAGGCGGCGGCGTGTCCTTGCCCGGAGGCGCGACGCGCAGCACCTGCCCCACCTCAATGAGGTTGGGGTTTTCGAGGTTGTTCCAGCGCACGATGTCACGCCAGTTTTGACCATTTTCCAAACCGATGCGAATAAGCGTATCGCCGGGCTTGACGGTGTAGTAGCCGGGCTTGCCAGCGTTCTCCAGACCGGGCACAGGCACGGCAACCGCAGCCGAGCCGGTAATCGTCACGCTTCGGTTGCTGCCGCTCACCGAAGTGCCCCGATCTTCCACCGGGGCCTGCGAGGGAACCGAACCTTTATTGCTGGAGCAAGCTGCCGCCACAGCAGCCAGCAGCAAAGCGACCCCCATGCGAACAGCACGGAACTTGACGGGAGTGTTGTGTCGAATCATTGTCATTTATCCCTCGATGCAAGCCCGATGGTCAGGCCACGCCAGATTTTAGAGGCACGAACTGCACGGCTTCGAGCCAGTTTTTCTCGAAACCGGTCAGCGTACGATCCACCACCACGAGCGCTTGCGTCCCCTTGCCTGCGGCCACAGGAGCAACCAGCCTTCCGCCCACGGCGAGTTGGTCGAGCCAGGCTTGGGGCAGCGCTTCACCACCGGCCGCCGCAATGATGCCTGCGTAGGGGGCACCCTTGGCAAAACCCAGCATGCCATCGCCCAGCAGCAAGTGGATGTTGGGAATGCGCATGGGGCTGAGGTTTTCGCGGGCCTTTTCGTGCAAGCCCTTGAGGCGCTCGATGGTGTAGACCTCGCTCGCCACATGGCTCAGCAGCGCAGCCTGATAGCCGCAGCCGGTGCCGATTTCAAGCACACGGCCAAGCCGCCCTTGGCTTCGGGCCAGCATGAGTTCCATCATGCGGCCCACCACATTGGGCTTGGAAATCGTCTGGCCCAGCCCGATGGGCAGGCTGGTGTCCTCATAGGCTTGGTTGACAAGCGCACTGTCCACAAAACGGTGGCGCTCCACCGCGTTGAACGCAGCCAGCACGCGCGGATCGGCAAGACCACCTGCCTGGAGTTTTTGCACCATGCGAGCCCGCACGGCAGCAGAGTCGAGGCCTGTACCGTGAACTGGAGGTGCGGGCCGAAGCCCCGCCATCACGGCTTGGGGTTTGACAGGTGCCGATACCGGCGGCAGGACTGCTGCTTTGCCTGCCACAGACCTCATTGGGGCCAACTGCGATGTCTTGCTGGCAATCGCGCCCGATGGCAAGCGGGCCGGAAAACCGGGGCGGGGCTTGGCCGGGGCGGATGTCACAACAAGGCCCCCCGCCACACAGAGAGCGTCTCGTGATCGGTCAAGTCCACTTGCAGGGGCGTCACGCTGATGTGGCCCATCGCGGTGGCATGAAAGTCGGTGCCGGGAGCATCGTCCATGGCCGCACCGGCGGCACCGATCCAGTACATGGTTTCTCCACGCGGACTGACTTGTTTGACCACGGCTTCAGCCGCATGGCGGCGGCCCAGACGGGTGATTTGCAAGGGCTTCAACTGCGCCGCCGGTTTGCAGGGGATGTTTACATTGAGCAAGAAGGGTTTCACCTCCGAGCCATGGCTGCGTGCGCTGGCAATGTTGGCCAGTAGCCGCTCCACCAGTTCGCGAGCCTTGGCCACGGCATCGTCCAGATGCAGCCAGCCGCGTTCGGTCTGTGAAAAAGCCACCGCCGGAATGCCGAACAAATAGCCCTCCATGGCCGCGCCCACCGTGCCCGAGTAGAGCGTGTCATCTCCCATGTTCGCACCATTGTTGATGCCCGAAACCACGAGATCGGGTTTGTAATCGAGCAGCCCGGTGAGTGCTATGTGCACGCAATCAGCAGGGGTGCCATTGACATAGCGGAAGCCCTCGGTCACGCCACTGCGAGAAGGATGCACGTACAGAGGGGAATGCAGGGTCAGCGCGTTCGATTTGGCGCTGTTGTTGTGTTCGGGGGCGATGACTTCAATCGTCACGCCGGGGATGGATTTCAGGGCTTGGTACAGGGCCACAATGCCCGGTGCCTGGAAGCCATCATCATTGGAAAGCAAAATGCGCATGGACACCCATTGTAGGTGTCATGCGCATGTTTTTTGACGGAAAAGGCCGCGTTTACTGCTTGGTAGAACAGCTGCTGATGCCAAACGGCATGTAAGCCGGGCAGAAGCGGAAGAAGCCCGTCAGGATGGGCACGATGCCGATATACCCCCAGACACCCACGGTGCCCGTAACAGCCAGCGCAATCAGCACCAAGCCCACGACGATGCGAAGAATGCGGTCGATACCGCCCACGTTTGCTTTCATGACAACTCCTTATAAAAATCAAGCAGCGCCGTTGTGATTCACTCCGGGCTGGCAATGTTCCCATGCTAGGGGGCGTTTGTCAGAAACTCTTGATCCACATCAAGTCTGTGGGCGCAACGTCTCGACCATTCACTCTAATCCGGGCATGCACACAAAGCCGGGCAAGGCTTTCATGCGGGCAATCCAGGCCCGCAAACAGGCGCACCTTGTGGCAATTGCCGGACAGGCTGAGGTCGTAGAGTTTCATGGGGTCTCCTCAAAAGTGAAACGGGGGGTGATGTGATTGGGGCAATTCCAGTCGAAGGCGTGCACCTGCAACCAGAGCACACGGGCCACCGGGCTGCGGCTGTCCGATGGCAGGCGGCGCAACACTTCGGGCGCGACCTGCTCGGCTGGCTCCACGCGGGTGAGGCTCGCCATCAGCTTCAA
>JBJOKU010000129.1:0-4929 GCA_046045925.1 Pseudomonadota bacterium | reverse complement strand
TCAAGGCCATCGAGAGCCATGTCAAGAGTGGTGCCGAGATGGTGCTGTACTCGGTGAACGCGATCAGCGGCTCCACCGAGAGCCAGGGCGAAGTGACTGTGCGCTTGCAGCACAGTGGCCGCGTGGTCAATGGCGTGGGGGCTGATCCCGACATCATCGTCGCCTCGGCCAAGGCCTACCTGAGCGCTCTCAACAAGCTGCACAGCAAAGCAGATCGCATCGCCGCACAAGGCTGATCTTTGGCTGCTCTTAGGAAGAACCACCTTCGGGTGGTTTTTTCGTTTCAAGGGCACAATGTCCGAATGAGCGACGCAGAGAACCCCCCAGCCAACCGAATCCCTAAAGGCGTATGGGTGCTGGGTTTTGTGTGCTCACCCTCGTGGTGTTGATGACGCAGCGTCGCAGTGCTTGTGCGACCGAATGATCACTTTTAACAGGACGACAAAATGTCAGATACCAAAAAAGATTCTCCGCAGTTTTCAATGGCCGAGCAATTCTCAGGCCTCCCCATGGAGTCACTGATTGGCGGGCTTCCTACGTCTGCTGCTGATGACAAACCGCCGACTGTGCCGGATGGTTTGAGTGATGCGAACGATGCGGGCCTTCATGATGCTCATTTGGCACACAAACCGATCAAGCCGTAAACACCATGATTGATCTTTATTTCTGGACTACCCCCAACGGCTACAAGCCTCTCTTGTTTCTCGAAGAAACGGGCTTGGCCCACACCATCAAGCCCATCAACATCAGCAAAGGCGAGCAGTTCGCGCCTGACTTTTTGCGCATCAGCCCGAACAACCGAATCCCTGCGCTGGTCGATCATGCGCCCACGGGTGGCGGCGAGCCGGTGAGCGTGTTTGAGAGCGGGGCGATGCTGCTGTATCTGGCCGAGAAGACCGGGCAGTTCATTCCATCGGACTTGCGTGGCCGCTACGAAGTGATGCAGTGGCTGTTTTGGCAAATGGGCGGCTTGGGGCCGATGGCGGGGCAAAACCACCACTTCGCCGTTTATGCGCCCGAGAAAATTCCCTACGCGATTGAGCGCTACGTGAAAGAGACCAATCGCCTCTACGGCGTGCTCAACAAACGCCTGGCCGACCGCGAGTTCATTGCGGGAAATGCGTACTCGATTGCCGACATGGCCTGCTACCCTTGGATCGTGCCGCACAAGCGCCAGAGCCAGAACCTGGAAGACTTTCCGCATCTGCACCGCTGGTTTGACCACATCGCCAACCGCCCCGCCACGCTGCGTGCCTACGAGCGGGGCCGCGCGATCAATGTGCAACCCAGCGTGACGGAAGAGGGCAAGAAAATCCTGTTCGGGCAAACGGCAGCAGTGCTCAACTCCACACAGGACAAAGCATGAGCCCCACATACAAGATCGCCGTCATCCCCGGAGACGGCATTGGCAAGGAAGTGATGCCCGAGGGCATCCGTGCGCTGGAAGCGGTGGCCAAGCGCACCGGCATCCAACTGGCATTCACCCACATCGACTGGGCCAGTTGCGACTACTACGCCCAGCACGGCCAGATGATGCCCGACGACTGGAAGGCCCAGCTCTCCGGCATGGATGCGATCTATTTCGGCGCAGTGGGCTGGCCCGACACCGTGCCCGACCACGTTTCGCTCTGGGGCTCGCTGCTGCAATTCCGCCGCGAGTTCGACCAGTACATCAACCTGCGCCCCGCCCGCCTGTTCGAAGGCGTGCCGTGCCCGCTGGCGGACAAGAAGCCGGGCGACATCGACATGCTCATCGTGCGCGAAAACACCGAAGGCGAATACTCTTCGGTGGGCGGCGTGATGTTCCCCGGTACCGAGCGCGAGTTCGTGGTGCAGGAAAGCGTGTTCACCCGCATCGGTTCCGAGCGCCTGCTGCGCTACGCCTTCGACTTGGCGCAGTCGCACTCCAGCAAACACCTCTCACTCGCCACCAAGAGCAACGGCATCTCGATTTCGATGCCCTGGTGGGACAGGCTCTGCGCCGACATGGCCCGCCACTACCCCGACGTGCGCTGGGACAAGCACCACATCGACATCCTCTGCGCACGCTTCGTGCTCCAGCCCGAACGCTTCAACGTCGTGGCCGCCACCAACCTGTTTGGCGACATCCTCTCCGACCTCGGCCCCGCAGCCTGCGGCACCATTGGCATCGCCCCCTCGGCCAACCTCAACCCCGAGCGCAAATTCCCCAGCCTCTTCGAGCCAGTCCACGGCTCCGCGCCCGATATCTACGGCAAGAACATCGCCAACCCCGTGGGCATGGTCTGGAGCGGCGCAATGATGCTCGACTTCCTCACCCACGGCACAGGGGCGGGCCGCGCCGCGCACGACCTCATCGTCCAAGCCATCGAGCAAATCCTCAAAGATGGCCCGCGCACGCCAGACCTCGGCGGCACCGCCAGCACCACCGAGATGGGGGTGGCTTTGGCGGCGTTGATTGAGCGGATTTGAACCCAAGTTCGAAGTCCACCGTGAGCAGCTACATCACCCAAGAGCAAGACTTGCTCGCCCTGTTCGACGCAGTAGGCGAGGTGTCGGTGCGCAAGCAGGTGGATCATCTGCATCCGGTCTATCGCGAGTGGATCGCGGCCTCTCCGTTTGTGCTGCTGGCCACCAGCGGGCCGGATGGGCTGGACGTGTCACCGCGTGGCGACCCTGCACCGGTGGTGCGTGTGCAGGACGAAAAGACACTCCTGCTGCCCGAGCGGCGCGGCAACAACCGCATCGACAGCCTGCGCAACATTCTTCACGACCCGCGTGTGGCGCTGCTGTTTCTCGTGCCGGGCACGGGTGAGACGCTGCGCGTGAACGGCATCGCCAAGGTGGCGGTCGATCCGGCTTTGCTGCAGTCGTTCGCTGTGGGAACAGCCTTGCCCAAGTGCGTGCTGGAGATCGCGGTGAGCGAGGTGTTTTTCCATTGTGCCCGCGCCATGCAGCGCTCGGGGCTGTGGGCGCAACCCGATGGACAAGCCAGCGTGCCGACGGCGGGCCAGATGCTGTCGGCGCTCACCTCGGGACGACTTGGCGGCGCCCAGTACGACACCGATCTGCCACAGCGTCAGCGTGATTCGCTGTATTGAATTTCGGCGAAATCCGTTCTTGGCTGGCCGATGCCAGTGCATCCCCGTCTCGGTCGGCACCTTCTGATAAACTGACTATCTATTCACAAATAAATTCATTGATCGATGCAAACCACTGCCGACCTCATCCGGATGCGTCTCTCGCAAGGGCCGGCGAATGCGAGGCAATTGATGGGGTTGCTGTCGGTCAGCCAGCCCACGCTCTGGCGCATCCTGTCGGGCATGGGGCCGGAGGTATTGCGGTTCGGGGCGGCGAGATCCATTCAATACGTCCTGCGCGACCATGGGCGGGGGCTGGAGGATCTGGTGGTGTATCGGGTAGATGCCCAAGGGCGACTCACCGAACTGGGCACACTGGTGCCGGTTCGCCCCGACGGGTTTGTGATGCACCAGGCCGATGGCAAGAGCGTGCACAACCCCGGCCTGCCCTGGTGGCTGCTGGACATGCGTCCACAAGGCTTTCTGGGGCGTGCCTATGTGTTGCGACATGCGCAGGCACTCGGGTTGTCTGCCCAGTTGTCGCAATGGAGCGATACCGATGCCTTGCGGGCATTGCGGGCGCACGGGCACGATGTTGTGGGCAACCTGCTTCTCGGCCCTCTGGCCCGTGAGCAATTCCTGAACGCGCCCGCCCCAGAGCCTACCCCACAGCCGCACAAAGGGGCCGCTTACGCGTTGCAAGCCGAGGTGGCGAGCCGGGGGGGGGCGCCGGGTTCGTCCGCCGGAGGAGAGCAGCCCAAATTTGCCGCCTGCATTGAAACGAGCGAGGGGCCGCAGCATGTTCTGGTGAAATTCACCCTGCCCAACAGCAACCCGGTGACCCAGCGCTGGCATGACTTGCTGCTTGCAGAACACCATGCCCTGGAAACCCTGCGCTCGGCGGGAGTGTCTGCCGCACGCACAGGCATCGTGGATCACGCGGGCCAGCGGTTCCTGGAGGTGGAGCGGTTTGATCGTGTCGGCGTCAGGGGGCGGCGGGCGGTTTTTTCGCTCAGTGCGCTGGAGGCCGAATTCGTCGGAGATGCGAAGGCTCCCTGGCCTGCCATCGCCAACCGTCTGGCCCAAGGTGGCTATGTGAGCCGTGAAGCAGCCCATGCAGCGGCACAGCTCTACGCGTTTGGATGCCTCATCGGCAACACCGACATGCACAACGGCAACCTGTCATTCGTGAGCGAGCCTGGACATCCTTGTGAGCTGGCTCCTGCCTACGACATGCTGCCCATGGGGTTTGCGCCGCGCTCAGGCGGCGCTCTGCCCGATCGTTTGCTGCCTGCGCACCTTCACCCCAGTGTCAGGAACGCCGTGTGGACGCAGGCGCTGTCGTGGGCGCATGATTTTTTGCGGCGTCTGCACGCCGAAGCACGCTTTTCTGCCGATTTCCAGGCCTGCTTGAGCGGTCTGTCCGCGCATGTCCGGGATGCGGACGGGCAAGTGGCGCGGCTGGGCTGACGCCAGGCTCTGGCTTCACAACACCAGCATCGCCCGGAAATCGTTGACGTTGGTATGCGTCGGGCCGGTGAGCACGGCATCACCCAGTGGCTCGAAAAAGCCGTAGGCATCGTTGCGGTCGAGATGATCTTGCAGCTTGAGGCCAAGCGCGGCGGCACGTTGCAGGGTGTCGGGCGTGACGATGGCTCCCGCGTTGTCTTGCACGCCGTCGATGCCGTCGGTGTCGGCGGCGAGTGCCCAGACGCCTTCAATGCCTTGCAGCGCAAGGGCGAGGCCCATGCAGAACTCGCCTGCGCGGCCACCGCGTGAGGGCTTGGCGCTGTCTTTGGCTTGAGGCCTGACGGTCACGGTGGTTTCGCCGCCCGAAAGGATGACACAGGGCCTCTTCCATGCGCTCCGC
>JBJOKU010000128.1:0-4953 GCA_046045925.1 Pseudomonadota bacterium | reverse complement strand
TTCTTGTTGACTTCTGCCGCTTTTTCTTTGGTATCTGCGGCCTGCTTTGCTTGGGCTACAGACTGAGCAGTAGAGGGTTGCTGTGCGCCGCCTTGGACTGAGCCTTTGGCCAACTTGAGTTTGTCAGGGCTGCTGGTAGCGGCCTTTTTGTCTTCGACCACTTTGGCATCGACCGAACCGGTTGCTTGACGCGCAGGTTTTTCAGTGGTTTGAAGGGGGGCGAGTTGTGCGGCCCTCTGCTTGTACTGGGCGAAGTCGCGTGAGCTGGCAACAAGAATCTGCTTGGCCTGTTCGGGGCTGATTTGGGCAGCAGTCTCGGCATCTGGCGTTTGAACAACGGCACCTGCCTTGATCCGGTTGATATCTCCGTTGATGAAAGCATCCGGATTGCTGCGGAGCATCGCGGCGAGCATCTGGTCAAGAGATACCTTGCCAGAGAGATTTCGCTGGGCGATGCGGCCTGCTGTGTCCCCTTCCTTGACGGTTACAGACTTGGAGGGAGCGGCCTCGGGTTTGGCGGCGGCTGATGCGGTGGGAGCAACCTTGGCACTGACAGAGCCGCCCGGCCTGGACTTGCCAGTTGCTTGGGGGCGGGCAGGCTTGTCAGGTGCGGCTGGGCTGGGAGCGATCACAGCCTGGACGGGGGCGGGGGTTTCTGGGCTGGGCGCAGAGGCTGGGTAAGGCGCTGTCTGAGGTGCCGCACTTTGCGTCACGGGAAGTTGCGGCTGTATAGGGGCTGTTGCTGCCAGGTTGCGGGGATCAAGCAGAAGGGTGAAGTCACGCACCAGTCGGCCCGCAGGCCAAGTGACCTCGATGATCATGTCCACGAAAGGTTCGTTGACAGCCCGGTCGCTGCTGAGTTTGAGGTAGGAGGATCCGTTTGCCCGCTTGGCAAGGGTGATGCGGGCCGAGGTCAGTGCGGTGTTGTACTCCACTCCCATGGACTTGAATATGTCGGGTGAAGCAATCGTGGCACTCAAGCCCGCCTCTTCTTCGGGGCGAACGTCTGTCAGATCAATTTCGGCCAACAATGGCTCGCCCAGCGCTGACTGGACTTGCAGCTTGCCTAGTGAAAATGCCTGGGCTCCACCGGAAAAACAGGCCAGCATGACCGCGATGGCCAACGATCCCGCAGTCAGTCTTGCCCCGTTGGCAAAACTGGTTGATCGGGTCCGGGCATTCCGGCCACTCCCAGCAACCGCCTCCGTGGTACTGGAAGTAAAGATTGTTTTTCTCATCATGCGTGCAATATCCGGGTCTGGCTTACAGCGTCTTTTCGTAACATGGCTTGTCAGGGAAAAAGACCATAGCATCAATATGTTAGCCTGACAAGCTCACACTTCACTCAAGTTTAGGGCGGCTTGCCGTGACTGGATAGCCGGGCTGACCTCAATTGTTGCCTCTCGACAACGGCTGGTGCGCAGCTCACTGCCGTCAGAAAACGGAAAAACCGCCCTCGAGCGGTTTTTCTTTAGTCGTTGTCCTGACTCAGGATCAGGCGTCCAGCAGCACGCGCAGCATGCGGCGCAGCGGCTCGGCGGCACCCCACAGCAGCTGGTCGCCGATGGTGAAGGCACCCACGTACTCGGGGCCCATGGCCATCTTGCGGATGCGGCCCACAGGGATGGTCAGCGTGCCGGTCACGGCCACGGGCGTGAGGTCACGGATGGTGGCTTCGCGGGTGTTGGGCACCACTTTGACCCACTGGTTGTCGGCGGCGATCATGGCCTCGATGTCGGCCACGGGCACGTCTTTCTTCAGCTTGAAGGTCAGGGCCTGGCTGTGGCAGCGCATCGCGCCGATGCGCACGCAGAAGCCGTCCACCGGCACGGCGGGTGAGCCGAAGCCCTCGCCCTGGCCGAGGATCTTGTTGGTCTCGGCACCGCCCTTCCACTCTTCGCGGCTCATGCCGTTGCCCAGATCCTTGTCGATCCAGGGAATCAGCGAGCCACCCAGGGGCACGCCGAAGTTGGCGGTTTCGGCGGCGCTCAAATTGCGCTGCTTGGTGATGATCTTGCGGTCGATTTCAAGAATGGCGCTCTTCGGGTCGTCCAGCAGCGACTTCACTTCGGCGTTGAGCGTGCCGTATTGCGTGAGCAACTCGCGCATGTGCTGCGCACCACCGCCCGAAGCGGCTTGGTAAGTCTGGGTACTCATCCACTCCACCAGCCCTGCCTTGTACAGTGCGCCCACGCCCATCAGCATGCAGGACACGGTGCAGTTGCCGCCGATCCAGTTGTTGCCGCCCTTGGACAGAGCGTTCTTGATGACGGGCATGTTCACCGGGTCGAGGATGATGACGGCATCGTCCTTCATGCGCAGCGAAGATGCGGCATCAATCCAGTGGCCTTTCCAGCCAGCGGCACGCAGCTTGGGGAACACTTCGGTGGTGTAGTCGCCACCCTGGCAGGTGATGATGACGTCGCACTTTTTCAGCTCGTCCACGCTGAACGCGTCTTTGAGCGTCTTCTCGTTCTTGGCCATCGCGGGGGCCGCGCCGCCCACATTGGAGGTGGTGAAGAACACGGGCTCGATCAGGGCGAAATCACCCTCTGCCTGCATGCGGTCCATGAGGACGGAGCCAACCATGCCGCGCCAACCGACGAGACCTACTACGTTACCAGTTTTCATGAGAAGCGCCTTTCAAAAATAAATCAGTGCTGGCTGACTTTGCCCGGCTCGTCACGGCCAGGAGGGGCGCACGACGAACCAGGCTGGATCAGCCCTTAATGGTGGTCGTTTTGGTGGAAGTTGCGCGCACTGCAACGCCTGCCAGAGCGGCAACCGTTGGTTTCAGGGAGATGAAGGCAGTGCGGAACATGGGCGCGATTGTAAACGAAAGCCCGTCAAAACCAGTTCACGGGCTTTTGAGTGGCGACTCTAGAAAGCGATCAGCCCAGTGCCTTCACCACCGCATCACCCATTTGCACCGTGTTCACCTTGGTGGTGCCTTCGGAGTAGATGTCGCCGGTGCGCAGGCCTTGCGAGAGCACGGTCTTCACGGCGGCTTCGATGCGGTCGGCGGCTTCGGCCTGGCCCAGCGAGAAGCGCAGCATCATGGCGGCGCTCAGGATGGTGGCCAGCGGGTTGGCGATGCCTTTGCCTGCGATGTCGGGGGCGCTGCCGTGGCTGGGTTCGTACAGGCCACGGTTGTCCTTGTTCAGACTGGCCGAGGGCAGCATGCCAATAGAGCCGGTGAGCATGGCCGCTTCGTCGGAGAGGATGTCGCCAAACATGTTGCCGGTGACGATCACGTCAAAGCTCTTGGGTGCCTTGACGAGCTGCATGGCGGCGTTGTCCACGTACATGTGCGAGAGCTCTACGTCGGGGTACTGGGCATGTACCTCGATCATGGTGTCTTTCCAGAACTGGAAAGTCTCCAGCACGTTGGCCTTGTCCACGCTGCACACGCGCTTGTTGCGCTTGCGTGCGGCCTGGAAAGCCACGTGGGCGATGCGCTCAATCTCGGGTTTGGAGTAGCGCATGGTGTCGAAAGCTTCTTCTGCGCCGGGGAAGTGGCCGTCCACCGCCGTGCGTCGACCGCGCGGTTGACCGAAGTAAATGTCGCCAGTCAGCTCGCGAATGATGAGGATGTCCAACCCGGCCACCAGCTCGGGTTTGAGGCTGGAGGCATGGGTGAGTTGCTCGTAGCAAATCGCGGGGCGGAAGTTGGCGAACAAACCGAGGTGTTTGCGCAGACCGAGAATGGCTTGCTCGGGGCGCAAGGGACGGTCGAGTTTGTCGTATTTCCAGTCGCCCACGGCACCAAACAGAATGGCATCGGCCTCCTTGGCCAGCTTGAGGGTGGACTCGGGCAAGGGGTGACCTGCGGCTTCGTAGGCCGCGCCGCCCACGGGGGCGAATTCCATTTCGAGGGGCAGACCCAGAACCTTCAGGACCTTGACTGCTTCTGCGACGATTTCGGTGCCGATGCCGTCACCGGGGAGAACTGCGATTTTCATAACGATGCTTTTTGGGAACAGGGGACTTCGACAAGCTCAGTCCGAACGGGTGAAAGGGTTCAGAGGGTGTGGGCCAGCCAGGGTTTCTGGGCGAGGCGCTGGGCCTCGTAGGCACGAATTTTTTCGGCGTGGCGCAGGGTCAGGCCGATGTCGTCAAAACCGTTCAAGAGACAGTACTTGCGGAAAGCCTGTACCTCAAACGGGATTTCTTCGCCTTGCGGGCGCACGATGACCTGGCGCTCCAGATCGACGGTCAACTCATAGCCGGGGAAGGCGTAGAGGTCATCGAACAGCGAACCGATGACCGCCTCGGGCAGCACGATGGGCAGGATGCCGTTTTTGAAGCAGTTGTTGAAGAAGATGTCGGCAAAGCTGGGCGCGAGCACGCAACGGAAGCCGTACTGCACCAGTGCCCAAGGCGCATGTTCGCGGCTGGAACCGCAGCCGAAGTTTTTGCGCGTGAGCAGCACCGACGCGCCCTTGTAGCGCGGCTGGTTGAGCACGAAATCGGGGTTGGGCTTGCGCTGCGATTCGGGCACGCCGGGCTCGCCCTTGTCGAGATAGCGCCACTCGTCAAACAGGTTGGGGCCAAAGCCGGTCTTGCGGATGGACTTGAGAAATTGCTTGGGAATGATCGCGTCGGTATCGACGTTTTCGCGATCCATTGGAGCGACCAAGCCTTTGAGGACGGTGAATTTTTCCATGATGTGTGTTTTCCTCTGGCTCAGACGAACTTGCGAACGTCCACAAAGTGGCCATGAATGGCAGCGGCTGCGGCCATGGCGGGGCTCACGAGGTGCGTGCGCCCACCGTTGCCCTGGCGGCCTTCGAAGTTGCGGTTGGAGGTTGAGGCGCAGCGCTCGCCGGGTTCCAGGCGGTCGGCGTTCATGGCCAGACACATGGAGCAGCCGGGCTGTCGCCACTCGAAACCAGCGGCGGTGAAGATTTCGTGCAGGCCTTCGCGCTCGGCTTGCTCTTTCACCAAGCCGGA
>JBJOKU010000127.1:0-4955 GCA_046045925.1 Pseudomonadota bacterium | reverse complement strand
CGGTCGCCAATGATCACGCCCGAGTTCGGGTCGCCCTCGGCGGTGTAGGCCCAGCAGTGCTCGGACAGGCGCTCGAAGGTGATTTTCTTGTCGGCCAGATCGGCTTGGCTGGCGAATGCTTTGCTCATGGGGTCTCCTGTGAGGACGGGGGTCGAGGCGCGAATTTTACTATCCGTAATGAATTACGTTTAGTGAAATGGTCATTTGCCGATGCAGAAGCGCGTGAAGATTTCGCCCAGCAGGTCGTCCGGGGTGAATTCACCCGTGATCTCGGACAGCGCGGCGTGGGCCAGGCGCAGCTCTTCGGCCAGCAGGTCGAGGGCCTGGGCTTGCTGGCGCAGGTGGGCACTGGCCAATTCGACATGCTCGGTCGTGCGGGCCAGGGCCTGCACGTGGCGCTCGCGGGCCATGAACACGCCTTCGGGCGCGGCCTGCCAGCCGGCGAGTTGCAGCAGGCGCTGGCGCAGGGCTTCTAGGCCCGTGCCCTGCTTGGCCGAGAGGGCGATGGCATCGGGGCGGGCTTCCGCCGGGAGGGCTGCGCCAAGTGAAGCGGTGGTGTTGCCCGATTCTGGCGCTGGCGATGCAGCAGCCCATTTGTCGAGCTTGTTCCAGATTTCCAGCACCGGGGTGTCGGCGGGCAGGGCGCGGGCGAGTTCGGCGTCGGCGGCGCGGTAGTCGGCCTGGTCGTGGCGGCTCAGGTCGCGCAGGAAGATGACGGCATCGGCCTTGTGGATCTCGCCCCAGGCGCGCTCGATGCCGATGCGCTCCACTTCGTCGCTGCTCTCGCGCAACCCGGCTGTATCGACGATGTGCAGGGGCACGCCTTCGATCTGGATGGTTTGCTGCACCTTGTCGCGCGTGGTGCCGGCAATCGGCGTGACGATGGCGAGCTCTGCCCCGGCGAGCGCGTTGAGCAGTGAGCTCTTGCCCGCGTTGGGCTGCCCCGCGATCACCACGGTGATGCCTTCGCGCAGCAAGGCGCCTTGGCGCGCCTGCTGGCGCACGCGGGCCAGCGTGGCCTCGATGCGCTCCAGTTGGCCTGCGGCATCGGCCTTTTTCAGAAAGTCGATTTCTTCTTCGGGGAAGTCCAGCGTGGCCTCGACCAGCATGCGCAGATGGATGAGCGCGTCCTTGAGCGCTGTCACTTCGTGCGAGAACGCGCCCGACATGGAGCGCGTGGCGCTTTTCACGGCTTGCTCGGTGGAGGCATCGATCAGGTCGGCTATCGCCTCGGCTTGGGCGAGGTCGATCTTGTCATTGAGGAAGGCGCGTTCAGCAAACTCACCCGGCTGGGCGATGCGCAAGCCGGGCAAGACAGGTTCAGCGCCCGTTCCCGCCGCAGCTTGCAGGCAGCGCGAGAGCAGCATTTGCAGCACCACCGGCCCGCCGTGGCCTTGCAGCTCCAACACGTCTTCGCCGGTGAAGCTGTGCGGCGCGGGGAAGAACAGGGCCAGGCCTTGGTCGATGGGTTGGGCTTGCGCGTCGAGAAAGGGCGTGTACAGCGCTTCGCGCGGCTTGATGCGCGAGGCCGCTTGCCCGAGCAGGGGCGCGAGCAGGGGGCGCAGGTTTTGCCCCGACACGCGCACGATGCCCACGGCTCCGCGACCGGGAGCGGTGGCGATGGCGCAGATGGGATCGTGGTGGCGGGCCAGCATGTGCGGATTATCCCTGCTGCCTTGTGGACAGCCTGCACGTGCTGGCACACAATGGCCGCCTCCCGTCGGGCTCCGACACTCCGATCCAATAACGTCCATGACCCCCACTTCCACGCCGCACCGCCACTACAAGTATTACGACTTCGTCATGGTGGCCTTTGTGGTGGTGCTGTTGTGCTCCAACCTGATTGGCGCGGCCAAGGCCGCTGAAGTCACGCTTCCTGTGGTGGGCACGGTCACCTTCGGTGCGGGCGTGCTGTTTTTTCCGATCTCGTACATCTTTGGTGACATCCTCACCGAGGTGTACGGCTACGGGCGTGACCGCCGCGTGGTGTGGGCCGGTTTTGCGGCCTTGCTGTTTGCCGCCTTCATGGCCTGGGCGGTGCTCGCGTTGCCTGCCGCCAGCAACCCCTTCATGCAGGGCTACCAGAAGAGTTTGCAAGACGTGTTTGGCAACACTTGGCGCATCGTGGCCGGTTCCATCATCGCGTTCTGGTGTGGCAGCTTTGCCAACAGCTACGTGCTGGCCAAGATGAAGATCTGGAGCGCGGGCAAGCACCTGTGGATGCGCACCATTGGCTCGACCATGGTGGGCGAGCTGGTGGACTCGGGCCTGTTTTACGCCATCGCTTTTTACGGCATCTGGCCTGCCGAGCAGGTGTTGGCCGTGACGGTGGCGCAGTATGTGCTCAAAACCTCGTGGGAGGTGCTGATGACCCCGGTGACCTACAAGATCGTGGCCTTCCTCAAGGCGCGTGAGCAGGAAGATTTCTACGACACCAAGACCGAGTTCACGCCCTTCTCCTTGAAGGTCTGAGACCGCCACGCACCAAGAAAAAAGCGCCGGAGTTTCCTCGCGGCGCTTGGGTGTCGGCAGCTTGCGGCTTACTTGTTCAGCACGCCCATCTGCTTGTTGATCATGTACTGCTGGGCAATTGACAGGATGTTGTTCGTCAGCCAGTAGAGCACCAGGCCCGAGGGGAAGAAGAAGAACATCACCGAGAACACCAGCGGCATGATCCACATCAGCTTGGCCTGCACAGGATCGGGCGGGGTGGGGTTGAGCCAAGTTTGCAGCAGGGTGGTGCCGGTCATCACCAGGGGCAGGATGAAATACGGGTCTGGCGAGGACAGATCGGTGATCCAGCCCAGCCAGGGCGCATTGCGCATTTCAACGGTGGCCAGCAACACCCAGTACAGGGCGATGAACACAGGAATCTGGATCACGATGGGGAAGCAGCCGCCCATCGGGTTGACCTTTTCGTCGCGGTAGAGCTTCATCATGGCCTGCTGCATTTCCTGCGGCTTGTCCTTGAGGCGCTCACGCAACTCCATCACGCGGGGATTGACCTCTTTCATCTTGGCCATGGAACGGTAGGCGCTGGCATTGAGCCAGTAGAAGGCAATCTTGAGCAGCACAACCAGGGCCACAATCGACCAGCCCCAGTTGCCCAGCATGCCGTGGAGTTTGTCCACCAGCCAGTACAGGGGTTTGGCCAGAATGGTCAGCCAGCCGTAGTCCTTGACCAATTCCAGCCCGGGGTAGAGGGCTTCGAGTTTCTTTTCTTCCTGCGGGCCGACAAACAGGCGGGCTTCCACGGTTTTGCTGGTCCCCGGCTCAATGGCTTGGGCGGCGGTGATCATGCCGACCGAGTACAAATTGGTGTCGGTCTTGCGCATGAACATGTCACGCTGCACGCCATCGGCCATGAGCCAGGCACTGGCAAAGTAGTGCTGCACCATGGCCGCATATCCCGCGCTGGTGGTTTTCTGGAATTCGGCCTTGCCCTTCTCGATGTCGCTGAACTCCACCTTTTCGAATTTCTTCTCGGTGGTATAGACCGCAGGGCCGGTGAACGTGGAATAGAAGGACGATTCGCCCGGAGGCTTGTTGCCATCGCGCAGCAGTTGGACATACAACTGGGCATTTTGCGTGCCCGCACTCACGTTCTGGATGTCGTGCTGCACGGCAATATCGTAGGCACCGCGCTTGAGCGTGTAGGTCTTGACCAGCTTGAGGCCGCCGACTTCCGGGCTTTCAAAGCGAATCTTCAATTCGTCCTGGCCGTCCTTGAGTTCGCGAGGCCCGGCCACCTGGTTGAACACGGTTTTGTGTGTGGGGTAGCCGGCCGTACCCACCAGACCCGTTTGGGCCAGGTACACACGATCCTTGCTGTTGTCCAGCACCACGATGTTGCGTTTTTCGGGCGATTTGACACCCGCGCCTTCTTCCTTGTGCTTGAGCAATTCTGCGCGCTCAAGCGTGGCACCTTCGGTGTCAAAACCGAGTTTGAGCACATCGGTGCTCACCACCACTTTTTCGCGCTTGGCGGCAGGTGTCTCGGCCGTAACCACAGGTGCGGTTGCCCCGGTTTTGGCTGTAGCAGGAACGGCTGCGGTGCTGGCAGTGGGCACGGCGGCTGAAGCCGCCGCTGCCGGAGCCGTGGCTGTTTTGGCGGGGGAGGGGAAGAAGGTGGCGGCTTTGCCGTTGTAGATCTGCCATTGATCCCACAGCAGAATCATGGAGAAGCCAAAAATCACCCACAAGATGGTGCGGCGGATGTCGTTCATGTGCTCTTCTTTGGAATCAGGATTTCAGTGGGAGTGGCAACCGTACGGGGAACCGGATCATGCCCGCCTGCGCACCAAGGGTGGCAGCGCAAAATGCGCCTAGCCGCCAGATAGCTGCCCTGCGCGGCACCGTGCGTGTCCAACGCCTCCAGGGCGTAGACCGAGCAAGTGGGATTGAAGCGACAGGCCGAGCCCAGCCACGGGCTCAGCAGCAGGCGATAGCCACGCACCGGCAGCATCAGCGCTTGCGCCAGAAGGCGGTTGAGTGAGCCTGCGATGCGGTTCATGCGGATGCGACGGAGGGTTTTGACGTGGTGTGAGTCTTGGCCAGTTGCGCAAACAGGTTTTGCAGCTCGTCCCGCATCGCGCCTTTGAGTGCTTCTGAGCTGGCGCTGGGAAAGGCCTGTTTGTCGAAGCCGGCTCGCAAGCGGATCACGTAGTCCCCGGTGCTGGCTTGCAACAAGCATTGTCGGGCCAGGGACATGATCAGTCGGCGCAACAGGTTGCGGGTTACCGCGCGGCGAGCCCAGCGTTTGGGCAGGACACAACCGATGCGATGCCTGTCTGGCGCCGTGGGAGCCATTGGTTCTGCGGCACGGGCCTGTGAGCGCGGTGCATGCAAAACGAAGTGGACGGTTCTCGCCACCACAGGGGTTTTGAGGGCCTGGGCGAATTCTTCTTTTGAATTCAGGCGCAGGATCACGCCACTGGCACCGCCCGCTGGATACG
>JBJOKU010000126.1:0-4962 GCA_046045925.1 Pseudomonadota bacterium | reverse complement strand
GCCCAGGCCGTCGTGCATGTCACGGGTCAGACGCGCTCGTTCGCTCACCAGCACCTGCTTCTTTTCGACTTCGCGCAAGGCTTCAAACACGGCCCTCAGCTCGCGCTCTTTTTGCTCTACCCGCAATTCAAGGTCTGCATTAAGCTGGTTGATCTGTGCCACGTAGTTACCCACGCGCTGCATCAGCACCAAACCCAGAGTCAGCATGAACAGCATGCTGCCAGGCGTCATCCAGCGCAAATCGGCGTCGCCGGGAAACTCCAGTTGCACCACAAAAAAGTCGCGCAAGCCGGTGATCAGCATCACCACGCCCGTAACCACCATCATGCGGCGGCGCGGATCGAACCCCCATCTGGCCCGGTGAAGCATCAGCCCGAACACGATCACTGCCACCACGGCAAAACTGGCCGTCCAGAGACGGTAGGCATCGTAGCGGTCTGTCACCACGATGGCCGCGATCCACAAGGGGCCGATCGTCATGAGGCCCAGCACCATCTGCTGGGCTAGTTTGTGCTTGAGTGCATACAAGTGCCACAGAAACAGGTAGATGAAGCCGCAATACAGCGTGAAAGTGATCTTGTGCAGGAAGAACCAGAGTTCAAACGGCATCATCGGATTCACCAGCGGCGTGAGCGCCTGGCGCACCATCCAGGCCGCTGCCGCAATCGCGAACAGGCCAAACACCTTGTCACGGCTGGCATACCACACCAGGGCTGACAGCAGGGCCAGCACACCGGCACTGGCCGCCACCATCCAGGTCAGGTACACCTGCCACCAGTAGATGCGGTCAAAGCGCTCCTGCAACTGGGCCAAGGGCCCCATGTACACATACCCCAAGCCACTCTTGCGCAGCAGCACTCCCTGCACATCGATATCGAGCCGGTGAGGCTTGGCAGAGTCGAAACCGTCTGGGAGAACGATCAAATGCGGCACCACACTGGTGTCCACATAGCCATCGGATTCCCAATGGCCGTTGTACAAGAGTTGGCCATCCATCCACACGCGAAAGCGTGCTCCAACCCGTGAAATCAGCAAGGCCTGGGTTTTGGCCGAGGCCAAGTCCCTGCGCAATGCATTGTCACCCGGCGCTGCAGCCGCCTCATCCACAGGCTCAGGCCAATCGAACCGGTAACGCCAAGCCCCTGAGATTGGCTTGGGTTTTTCGTCATCGAAGACATGAGGCAAGCTTACTTTGCGCTGCTCGCCTCCTGGCTGGCTGGCATCGAGTGACACCAGCGTGGCGCGATTGAGCAAGTCCCCTTGAACCAAAGCCTTGGGCCATGACACCCAGGCCATGGTTGCAATCAGCACCAACAGCACGGCCCCCACCCAGAGCCATGCCTGCTGGTAACGCTGCGGCATGGTCTGGAGATGGTCTGCCCGCTGCATGGCGTTTGAAAAGCTCAAACCAGACCGCGCTCTTGCGCCGCACGCACCACCTGCACCTTGGTGTGGGCTGAGAGCTTCAGGTACAGGCTCTTCACATGTGTGCCCACCGTATGGGGCGAGATGCAGAGCTTGTCCGCGATTTCCTTGTTGAGGTAGCCCTGGGCCACCAGTTTGAGCACATCCATCTCGCGATCCGACAGCGGGTTGTTCTCGGTTTTGGCAGGTTTGGGGACACCGGGCCTGCTGCCAGCCAATGGCGCTGGTTCGGGCCTGAATCGCTTGAGCAACATGCGCGCCAGCAGCGAAGAGATGGGCGCCCCGCCGTCGCGAATCTGCTCGATGGCGCTCACCAGTTCTTCGCTGGTGCAACCCTTGAGCACATAGCCGGTGGCTCCCGCCTCCAGCGCCTGCACCAGCCGGGTTTCTTCGCCAAACACGGTGAACACCAGCAATTCGGAATCGGGAGCCGTGCGGGCCAGCAGGCGCAGCACGTCTTCGCCCTGACCATCGGGCAAACCCAGGTCAACCAGGTACACATCGGCCCTTGCAAGGGGCGCGTACATTCGGGCATCTGCCACGCTGGGCGAGTGGCCTATGAGCTCCCAGTCGGGCCGGAGCTTGAGAGATTCCTGCAAGAAGCGGTAGATGCTGTGATCGTCTTCAATCAGATAAATGCTGATGTTTGCCATTTGAAAGTCCCCTGAGAATTGATGAGTTGTCTGGCAAGTATAGGCAAAAGCCTGCAATTTTTTCAGGGACAATTCAGCCCCCATGACCAAAAAACCAACACCCCCCGGCAAGGACAGCCGCATCGCCGAGAACAAGAAGGCCGTCTTTGACTACTTCATCGAAGAGCGCTTCGAGGCCGGCATGGTGCTGGAGGGCTGGGAGGTCAAGGCCGTGCGCGAGGGCAAGGTGCAGATCACCGATGGCTACGTGCACATCCGAAATGGCGAACTGTTCATGATCGGCTGCCAGATCAACCCTCTCAAGCAAGCCAGCACGCATGTGAACCCCGAGGCCATGCGCACGCGCAAGCTGCTGATGCACAAGGACGAAATCCGCCGCCTCATCGGCAAGGTGGAACAAAAAGGCTTCACGCTGGTGGTGCTCAACCTGCACTGGAAAAATGGCCGCGTGAAAGCCGAAATCGGTCTCGCACGGGGCAAGGCCGAACACGACAAGCGCGACACCATCAAGGACCGCGAAGGCAAGCGCGAGGTGGAACGCGCCATGAAGTCGCGCAACCGCTGAGCGCACACCTCGCGGTGAGGCCGCTCAGCCCAGCCGCTCGATCTGCACGCTCACCGTCATGGACTCTTCGCCACCGCCGTGGCGGATGCCTTTAATGGGTGGGCAGGCAGCGTAGTCGGTACCCACCGCGAGGCGAACATGACGCTCGTCGGTCACGCAGGCATGGGTCACGTCGATGCTGACCCAGAGCCGAGCCGCCACATCAACGCACACATCCACCCAGGCATGGCTGGCCAGATCGGGCTCGTCAGCCGCATAGAAATAGCCGCTCACATAGCGAGCCGCAATGCCCAGACTGCGGCAAATGGCGATCATCACGTGGGCCTGATCCTGGCAAACACCCGCCTCCCAATCGAAGGCTTCCAACGCGGTGGTTTGCACTTGGGTCGAGTTCTTGCGGTAGGTCACCCGCTGACGCACGGCCTGCGCCAGCACCAGCAAAGACGGCAACGCAGCATTGGTGGCCTCCAGTTCGGGCACGATGCCAAGGCCAAACTGGCGCAAACGCGGATGCACCTCGGCCAGCGCGGTATCGCGCAAGTACACCAGCGGGTGAGGCGCACGTGCATCGTCCACCAAGTCATGCACAGCATGGGTTTGCACTTGCCCACGGGCGCGGATCACGCTGTGCTGCGTACTGCCTACAGAGGTGTAGGTGGTGATGCTGTTGCCAAAGCCGTCGCGCTGGGCATAAAGAACCCCCGGAACTTGCACGCGCCAGTCCAGCACTGTCTGGCTAGGCCCGGTATGGGGCGTAAGCCAGAGCGTTTGTACCGCGTAGCGCTTGACCTCGGTGTAACGGTATTCGGTGGTGTGGGTGATGCTGAGTTTCATGGGAACCGGCTGACTGCTTGCGCCTGCCGCCGGTTCGCAACCGTTTGGGCAGACACTACGCAGTTTCCGGCATCAGGAAGTCGCGGCTGATGCCGGCGCCCAGTTCGTTGACCCTGTCGAGAAACTGCGTCAAATACGCGTGCAACCCGGTCGCCAGAATTTCATCGATGCGTCCGAACTGCAAGTCAGAGCGCAGTTTACCCGCCTTGCGCCAGGTGTTGCCTTTGCTGTCGTCGCTCACAAGTGCGAGGTTGTCCACCACGCCGTTGAGGCTGGCATGCAGCGAGCGCGGCATGTCGGGTCGCAAGATCAGCAGCTCGGCCACCCGTTCGGGCTTGATGACGTCGCGATACACCTTGCGATAAATCTCGAAGCCCGAGACGCTGCGCAGGATCGCACTCCAGTGGTAGAAGTCGTACTCTTGGTCTTTCTCGCTGGCCGCGCCGAAGAAATCGCTCTCGACAGCGTGGAATTTCACATCGAGCAAACGGGCCGTGTTGTCGGCGCGTTCGAGGAAGGTGCCAAGCCGCATGAAGAACAGCGACTCATCCATCAACATGGTGCCTACCGACACGCCCCGCGAGAGGTGCGAGCGGAACTTCACCCACTCGAAAAACTGCGCCGGATCGCGCTCGAATTCGCCATCGGCGATCTTGCGCCTGGCCTCCAGCCAGGTCTGGTTGATGGTTTCCCACAACTCGGTGGTAATGGAGCCGCGCACGGCCCGCGCGTTCTCGCGGGCGCTGTGCAGGCACGACAAGATGGACGAGTAATTGCTCTCGTCACGCACCATGAAGTGCATCACGTCGCGGCTGTTGATGCTGCCGTGCTTGCCGGTGTAGGTGGGCAGCAGTTCCGAAATGGAGAGCAAACCCTCCCAACCCACCTGCGCCACTTCGGCGCTTTGCGGCAGCAGGCTGGTCTGGTAGTTCACGTCGAGCATGCGGGCCGTGTTCTCGGCACGCTCGGTGTAACGGGACATCCAGAAGAGATGGTCGGCGGTTCTTGATAGCATTTTTGTTCCTCTCGTGTCCCTGTTCAGGCTTGCAATATCCATGTGTCCTTGGTGCCGCCGCCCTGCGACGAATTCACCACCAAAGAGCCTTCTTTCAACGCCACGCGGGTGAGCCCGCCGGGCACCATCTGCACCGACTTGCCCGACAGCACGAAGGGCCGCAAATCAATGTGGCGCGGTGCGATTCCTTTCTCCACGTAGGTGGGGCAGGTCGAGAGCGAGAGCGTGGGCTGCGCGATGTAGTTGCTCGGGTTGGCCTCCAGGTGTTTGCGGAAGTCTTCGATCTCCGCCTTGGTGGCCGCAGGCCCGACCAGCATGCCGTAGCCGCCTGCGCCGTGCACCTCTTTCACCACCAGGTCCTTCAGGTTGGCCAGGGTGTACTTCAGGTCTTCGGCGTTGCGGCACATGTAGGTGGGCACGTTGTGCAGGATGGGTTTTTCGCCGAGATAGAACTCGATCATCTTGGGCAC
>JBJOKU010000125.1:0-4978 GCA_046045925.1 Pseudomonadota bacterium | reverse complement strand
CGGCCCCAAAACGCTGGTGCCCGCCGACATGGCGCAGATGGGCGTGCGCGTGTGCCACACGCTCGAAGAAGGCATCAAAGACTGCGACGTGGTCATCATGCTGCGCCTGCAAAACGAGCGCATGAGTGGCGCGCTGCTGCCATCGAGCCAAGAGTTCTTCAAGAGTTTTGGCCTCACGCCCGAGAAACTGCGCTGGGCAAAAAGCGACGCGATTGTGATGCACCCCGGCCCCATCAACCGTGGCGTGGAGATCGACTCCGCCGTGGTCGATGGCTCGCAGAGCGTGATCCTGTCGCAAGTGACCTTCGGCATCGCCGTCCGCATGGCGGTGATGAGCATCGTCGCCGGCAATGTTGCCAACGCATGAGCAAGGCTGCCCCATGAAAATCCTGATCCAAGGCGGACGCGTCATCAACCCCGCCAACGGCTTTGACCAAGTTGCCGACGTGGCCGTGGCCGCAGGCCGCATCCTGTCCATCGGCGTTGCGCCTGCCGACTTCCACCCCAACAAAACCATAGCCGCCCAAGGCTGCATCGTCGCCCCCGGTCTGGTCGATCTGTGCGTGCGCCTCAAAGAGCCGGGCTACGAACACGAAGGCATGCTTGAGAGCGAAATGGCCGCAGCCGTCACAGGCGGCGTGACCAGCCTCGTGTGCCCCCCTGACACCGACCCCGTGCTCGACGAGCCGGGCCTCGTGCAAATGCTCAAGTTCCGCGCTGAAAAACTGCATCAGGCCCGCGTGTTCCCGCTCGGTGCGCTCACGCGCAACCTCAAGGGCGAGGTGCTCACCGAAATGGTCGAACTCACCGAGAGCGGCTGCGTGGGTTTTGGCCACGCCGAAGTGCCCGTGCTCAACACGCAGGTGCTACAACGCGCCATGCAATACGCCAGCACCTTTGGCTACACCGTCTGGCTGCGCCCGCAAGACTCATGGCTGGGCCAAGGCGTCGCGGCCAGCGGCGCACTGGCCACACGCCTCGGTTTGTCTGGCGTGCCCGTGGCCGCTGAGACCATTGCGCTGCACACGATTTTTGAGCTCATGCGCAGCACCCGCGCCCGCGTGCACCTGTGCCGCATCAGCAGCGCCGCAGGCGTGGAGCTGGTTCGCGTCGCCAAGGCCGAGGGTTTGAATGTGACTTGCGACGTGAGCATCAACTCCCTCTTGCTCACCGAAAACGACATCGGCTACTACGACAGCCGCGCCCGCCTCGCGCCCGTGCTGCGCCAGCAGCGCGACCGCGACGCCCTGCAAGCCGCGCTGCAAGACGGCACCATCGACGCGCTGGTGAGCGACCACAACCCTGTGGAGACCGACGCCAAGCTGCTGCCCTTTGCCGAAGCCGAGCCGGGTGCCACTGGCGTCGAGCTGCTGCTGCCGCTCGCGCTCAAGTGGGGCGAGCAATCTGGCGCGGGCGTGGCCCGTGCGCTGCAAACCATCACCAGCGGCCCGGCCAAAGTGCTGGGCGCGTCGCTGGGCACACTGCAAGCCAGCGCAGGCCAGATCGTCGTGGGCGGCGTGGCCGACCTGTGTATCTTCGACCCCAGCGCCACTTGGGAAGTCACCCCCGCCACGCTGCGCAGCCAAGGCAAACACACGCCCTTTGCGGCAGACGCCAGCGGCACCGCGCTCGACGCCCGCGTGCGCGCCACGCTGGTGGGCGGGCATGTCGCGTTTGAGCGTGCGCACTAAAACGCGCGCTGTCTGGCGCTTGCTGCGCTGCCTGCTCCACATCGCGCTCGGCCTGTGGATCATTCGCACGCAGTTCCCCAAATGGAGCGAAGCCCAACGCGCCGAGCGCATTCGCCGCTGGGCAGCAGATGCCCTCAAAATTGGCGGCATTACCGTCCAACTCAGCGGCCAGCCGCCCATGCCCAGCACGCCAGTGCTCGTGGTGTGCAACCACATCTCGTGGCTCGACATCATGGTCATGCAATCGGTTTACCCCGTGCGCTTTGTCTCCAAAGCCGACGTTGCAAACTGGCCGCTGGTGGGCTGGCTCGTCAAAGGCTGCGGCACCGTGCTCATCGAGCGCGAACGCAGAAGCGACGTGCTGCGCGTCATCCAAATCATGGCCCAACACCTGCGCCAAGGCGAGGCGCTCGCCGTCTTCCCAGAAGGCACCACGGGCGACACCGGAGCGCACGGCCACAACGTCCTCAAATTCCACGCCAACCTCATCCAAGCCGCCATCGACGCCGCCACCCCCATCCAACCCTGGGCCCTGCGCTACCACGACCAACGCACAGGCACCCAAACCCACGCCGCCGACTACGTGGGCGACACCAAACTCCTCACCTCCATCTGGAGCGTACTCTGCGCAGAACCGATGCTCGCCAAAGTCAACTGCGGCAAGAGCCGCGTGCACGACGCAGCAGAGCGCAAACTGATTGCGCAGGAGCTGCATGGGGAGGTGGTGGGGTTGCTGCGGGGGATGTAGTAGAAGGTACGGAAATTCTTTTCGATTTGGTAGGATTACATTCCTTGGTCGAAGCGACCTACATTCCAACCGTACGCTATGAATCAATCACGTCTGAGCATCATTTTGTCAATTCTGCCAGTGATAACCGCAGGTTTGTTTCTACTAGGACTTGCATATCACGAAGGATATTTGGAGATGTTTGGACTGGACGATTCACTGTTCCCAGTGTCGAAAGACAGAATTCTTGTATTTGGATTTTTGTCACTTGTATCCATTTCCACGCCCTCTCTTTTTTATACTATTACTGCTCTCATGATTCTCCTGTCAGCCGTAGTCATCTCGGGCGTCATTTTTAGTGGTAGTCCTTTGCTGGCTCGAATGACAAAACGGCTTTCTCTGGATAAAAAAAGCGAACAAAAAAATGAGGAGGTACTTTCTGAATACGAAAGATTCAAACGCCTGCTTGCTACCACGCTGGGATATCTGGGGATGTCAGGTATTTTGATACTCTTTTTCATTGTGATTGTCTTTCTGTCCCTCAACAGTGGTAGACAGCAGGCGTTATCTGAAATAAAAGCTTTTTCAATGAGTCAAGAAAATTATGTGACTCTCCACTCTGCTTTATTGGAGAGGCCAGAGAGGGTAAAACAACTTGTCTGCAGTTCTAGTCACTGTGCGTTTTGGACGGGGAGTAGTACGGTGGTTTTGCGGCATGAGCAAATTCAAAAAATTGTCGCGAGCAGGCCATCCTTGCCATAGGGTGTCAATAAAAATGCGTCGAAAAATGCTGGCTCACCTTGAGCGTTGGATTAATCCGTAAAGACGAGGCGATTTCCAATCACCCCCATAGCCACAATCACTTGGACGCGGCGATCACATCTCCGCAAAATTCATGGGAACGCAGCGGCCTTCGCCGGTGCATGCAACAGGAGTTCCCATGAAAACCAAATCCACCGCCAAGCCCCGCATGGACATTGGCATTTCGGATGCTGACCGCAAGAAGATCGCCGCTGGTCTTTCGGCCTTGCTGGCCGACAGCTACACGCTGTACCTGATGACGCACAACTTCCACTGGAATGTGACCGGCCCGCATTTCAACAGCCTGCACGCGATGTTCATGGCGCAGTACACCGAGCAGTGGGCGGCGCTGGACTTGATTGCCGAACGCATCCGCTCGCTGGGGCATGCCGCGCCGGGCACGTACAAGGAGTTTCACCAGCTCTCGTCGATTTCCGAGGTGGAGGGTGTGCCGAAAGCGATGGACATGGTGCGCCACCTCGTGGCCGCGCAAGAGGCCACCGCCCGCACAGCCCGCAAGCTGTTCACCCTCGTGGACAAAGCCAACGACCAACCCACCGCCGACCTGCTCACGCAGCGCATCGACGTGCACGAGAAAACGGCTTGGATGTTGCGCAGTTTGCTGGAGGAGTGAGCGGGGGGCGGGCACAGGGCCCGCCGCCAAAGGATCAGGTGGGGCTGTTGCAGTCGGCGATGCCCGGTTTGAGCCCGTCGAGGAATTTGTCCAGGGTGCTGAAGTCGGGGCTTTGGTCGGGCTTGAGTGTGACGCTCCCGATCTGGCTCATCTGGTCTTCACAGAACAGTCCATCTGCGAGCAGTCGCCGTTTGATGCCGTTGAGGCTGGCAGGGTCGGTCACGACTTTCTGTCCTTTGCAGGCACCGGTGGTCAGGCCGTTGGTGCCACAGGCGTAGGAGTAGGCCAGTTCTTTGCGCAGGGCTTTTTTGACTTGAGGGTTGGCCTCGCTGTTGTATTTGCCAATGAGGCTCTTGATCCCGTCGTAGGAGACAGCGTTGTTGACGTGCCGCATGACGGCATCTGTGATGGCTTGGGCGTTGGTGCTGCGCTGCATTTCTGTTTCGATGACATCGCTCAGGGTCTGGGCGGTCTTGTCGTCGTAGCCGGTAGAAATGTTTTTGCGGATGGTGAAGACAAGGTAGTCAAGGCCGGTCAGGGGTGGTCCTTCGCATTTGGTGTCATCTTCAGAGGTTTTGACGCGAAGGCTGCCGTCTCGATGGTCGTAGACGATCTTGTCCCATTCGATCACGGCTTCTCGGTTTCTGGAGGTAATGAGCACGAGATCACCCTCGCGCAAGATGGGCTGGCGGATTGCGTCGCTGGTGGAGCCGAGCAGCATGCCCATGCGATATTGGGTGCTGATCTGGCCTTGCTGGTTGGTGTTGAAAAGGGTTGAGCCGAGAGCGTTCAGCACGGTGGACGCGCCAGGCGAAAGGTCGGTGGCGAGATTGACCATTTGCTTGATGAGCGATTTGCCCACCACCGAGTTCTCCGATTCGAAGAGGATGACGCTGGCATCAATCGAGAGATAGTTGGCCTGCATGGGCACTTCTGTGGAGAGCACGAAGCTGGCGTTCACAGGCGAGTTCTTCGATATCGAATCAGAGTAATAGGCCGGTCGTCCGTAGTCGCCGGGGCTTTTCTTGACCATGGGGGCGGATGTGCTGACGTTGAGCAGCACGGCGGCTTCGGCGGTATCACCAAACAGGTTGAACAAGCCCTTTTGCACTTTGGAGAAGTACG
>JBJOKU010000124.1:0-5027 GCA_046045925.1 Pseudomonadota bacterium | reverse complement strand
CATGGCGATGTACCCATGGCAGTCAAGGCAATGCGCGGCGGTGCCGTTGATTTTCTTAACAAGCCATTCAGCGACACCGATTTGCTGATGGCAGTCGACTTCGCTCTGGCCAAACAACACCAGGTCCAGGATGCAAAAGAAGAGTTGCATACCCTTCAAGCGCGATACAAGTCGCTGACCCCTCGCGAACGCCAAATACTCGAGGCTGTTTCGGTGGGCAAGGCCAACAAAGTCATTGCCTTTGAGCTGGACGTGACAGAAAGTACCGTCAAGGTTCATCGACACAATGCCATGTTGAAAATGTGCGTGCGCTCAGTCGCCGACCTCACACGTCTCATGGATCGCTTGAACAAGTAGTCGCGCCACCCCTCCGCTTGTGCTTCATTTTTCTGGTCACGCAAGCTATTTCTGTTGCTCTGCTCCCCCCATTTGCCTGATGCAAACCATTTGCTTGACCTGCGTCAATGGCAAGATTCTTGCGTTGTGAGAATCTATACGCATACGAATCAATTGGAGATGAGCATGCGCTCCCAACACCCCAGCATCCAGATCATCCAGGACGAGCACTCCAGCCTTGCGGCCATGCTGCGCTCTCTGGGCATGATGGTTGATCGCGGCCCCGGCAGCAAGCCCGAGCAATTCTTTGAAGTGCTCAGGGCCATGCTGTTCTACATCGACGAATTCCCCGAGAAACTGCATCACACCAAGGAAACGCAATTGCTGTTTCCGCCGGTCATGACACGCGCACCTGAGGTGGCCGATGCCATCATCCGGCTCAACAAGGATCACGCCAAAGGCGAGTCTGCCGTGCGCGAGTTGCAACACCTGCTGCTGGCTTGGGAGTTGCTGGGCGATTCACGCCGCAGCGCCTTCGAGAGCGCCGTCAAGTCGTATCTGGCGTTCTATCTCGATCACATGCGACTTGAAGAAGATGTCATCATTCCTGAAGCCAAAAAAGTGTTGAACGATGAAGACTGGGCAGTCCTGGATGCGGCCTTTGAAACCAATTGCGACCCCCTCACCGGCAAATACCCGCGCGACTCTGCCTACGACAAGCTCTTCACCAAGATCACCATGCTGGCTCCAGCCCCGATCGGGTTGGGCGATGCATGAGCAAGGACACCATCATGGCCACTTACGCACAACCCATCCACTCCTTCAAGAATTCGCACGCAGGCATCGTCTTGCAACTTGATCGCCTCTCTGAACTGCCAGCCTTGCTCGCCCCCGCCGAGTTGGCGCGCAAGACGGCTGAGTCCTGCCTGAAGTTTTTCCGCAAGGCGGTATATGCCCACCATTCCGACGAAGAGAAAGTGCTTTTCCCCGCTGTGCTGGAGAGCGCAACGCCCGGCGAAGAGCGCAAGGCAGTGTCCACTGCCGTGAAGGCGCTCACCGCGCAGCACCGCAATCTGGAGTCTTTGTGGGAGACGCTGGAGCCCGAGTTGAAAAAAGTGGCCAAAGGCACCAGCACCAACTTGCAGCCTGCTGTGCTTGAAAAACTCGTGCAGCTCTACAAGGAACATGCCGAGTACGAGGAGACAGCCTTTTTGCCCATGGCGCAAAACATCCTGTCACGCAACAACAACCACATGGAGGCACTGGGCTTGTCTTTGCACATGCACCACTCGCCCATGCCGCTGGGGCACATCTGAGCGGGTATCACGTCACCGTGATGCACACCTTGCCAAAGTGCTGGCCGCTGGCGAGGTAGTCCATGGCGACGTGAAGTTCTTCAAACGCGAAGGTCTTGTCCACCACGGGGATCATGCGATGCAGTTCGATGGCGCGGAACATGACGCGCAGGTCGTCTGCACTGCCCACGGTGATGCCTTGCAACTTCACGTGGCGGGTCACCACCAGGCCAATTGGTGAACTGAGCTTGGAACCAGAGAGCACGCCGATGAGACTGATCGTGCCGCCGGTGCGCACGGCACGCAGCGACTGGTTGAGCGTGTTCTCCCCGCCCAGTTCCACCACCAAATCCACACCGCGCCCGCCATTGAGCGCCTTGGCGGCCTTGCCCCACTCGGGGTTGGTTTTGTAGTTGATGCCTTCGTCAGCACCCAGCGCCTTGGCGCGCGCCAGCTTCTCGTCGCTCGATGAGGTGATGATGACCTTGGCACCCAGCATCTTGGCAAATTGAAGCGCAAACAGTGCCACGCCGCCCGTGCCCTGCACCAGCACCGTGTCACCTGCCTTGACCTTGCCCTCGCTCACGATGGCACGCCAGGCCGTCACGCCTGCGGTAGGGATGGACGCACACTGCGCGTCATCGAGAAGCGCGGGCGCGGCAGCCAGGCTCGCGGCCTCGACCACGATGTATTCGGCCATCACGCCGTCGATCTCGCAACCCAGCCCGCTCAGGAATTTTTCGTCATCGGGCTCGCCGCCGATCCAGCTTTGCAGCAAGTTGGGGCAGACGCGGTCGCCCTGCTTCCAGCCACTCACGCCCTCGCCCACCTCGTCAATCGTGCCCACGCCGTCACTCAGCATGAGCAGGGGCAGCGCCTGCATGCGCGAGCCATAGCCCTTGTTTGGAACGATGAGATCGCGGTAGTTGAGCGCGGCGGCGTGCATCTTCAAGCGCACCTGTCCGCGCCCTGCGTGGGGCTCGGGCCGGCTGCTGATCTTCAAATGCTCTCGCGACCATTCGCCTTCAACCTGGAATACCTTCATGTCTGCCTTCCTCTGCAATGAAAAAGGGCGGCAGTGCCGCCCCGTGTGGATGCTGCCAAAGCAGTTTACTTCTTGATCAGAGGGCAGCGCGAGTCTTTCAAAGGCTGGAAGGCCTCTTCGCCCGGAATGGTGGCACGGACATGGTAGTAGTCCCAGGGTGTCTTGGACTCATTGGGACTCTTGACTTGCACCAGGTACATATCGTGCACCATGCGGCCATCTTCACGGATGTAACCGTTCTTGGCGAAGAAGTCATTGATCTTGAGCTTCTTCATTTCGGTCATGACCTTTTTGGTGTCATCGCTGTTGGCGGCCTTGACTGCACGCAGGTAGTGGTAGATGGACGAGTACTGGCCAGCTTGCACGCCTGTAGGCATCTTCTTCATCTTGTCGAAGAAGCGCTTGGACCAGGCACGGGTTTCGTCGGTACGGTCCCAGTAGAAGGGATCGGTCAAGAACATGCCCTGGGTGTTCTTCAGGCCCAGCGCATGGATGTCGGTGATGAACATCAGCAAACCCGCCAGCGACTGCTTGGGCGTGATGCCAAATTCAGCCGCCTGCTTGATGGTGTTGATGGTGTCGCCACCGGCATTGGACAAGCCGATCACTTTTGCGCCAGAGGCCTGCGCCTTGAGCAGGAAGGAAGAGAAGTCGCTGCCGGGGAAGGGGTGGCGCACGGAGCCCAGCACCTTGCCGCCGTTGTCGGTGATCACCTTGGTGGCATCTTTCTCGAGCGCATGACCAAAGGCGTAGTCAGCGGTGATGAAGAACCAATCCTTGTTGCCTGCCTTGGTCACCGCCTTGGCGGTGCCGTTGGCCACGGCATAGGTGTCATAGGTGTAGTGCACGGTCACATCATTGCAACGCTCGTTGGTGATGGGCGTTGAGGCTGCGCCGTTGATGATCAGCACTTTGTTCTTCTGCTTGCCCACTTCCATCACGGCCAGCGCCACAGATGTGGTGACCAGCTCGGTAGCGGTGTCAACCTTGTCTTTCTCGAACCACTCACGGGCCTTGTTGGCGGCAATGTCACCCTTGTTCTGGTGATCGGCCGACACGATCTCGATCTTGAAGTTGGGTTTTTCCTTGGCGATGAAGTCCGCCACAGCCATTTCGGTGGCGTACACCGCACCGCCGCCGCTCAAGTCCGCATAGAGGCCGGACAGATCGGTGAGCACACCGATCTTGACCACGCCGTCCGAGATTTGGGCTTGTGCGCCCAAGGCAGCCAGTGACAGCCCGAGAGCTGCGGTAAGTTTCTTCAATTTCATGTTGTCTCCTTGTGGATAGTGGGGTGAAGAAATTAGAAAGCGGCAATGCCCGTCTGGGCACGGCCAAGGATCAGCGCGTGAATGTCGTGCGTGCCCTCATAGGTGTTGACCACTTCGAGGTTAACCAGATGGCGGGCAATGCCGAACTCATCGCTGATACCGTTGCCACCGAGCATATCGCGTGCGGTGCGCGCAATGTCAAGGGATTTCCCGCAGGAATTGCGTTTCATGATGGAGGTGATTTCGACCGAGGCCGTGCCTTCGTCTTTCATGCGCCCCAAGCGCAAGCAGCCTTGCAGCGCCATCGTGATTTCGGTTTGCATGTCGGCGAGTTTCTTTTGCACGAGCTGGTTGGCGGCCAAGGGCTTGCCAAACTGCTTGCGGTCCATCGTGTATTGACGAGCGGTGTGCCAGCAAAACTCTGCCGCGCCCAGTGCGCCCCAAGCAATGCCATAACGGGCGCTATTGAGGCATGTGAACGGGCCTTTCAAGCCACGCACTTCAGGGAAGGCGTTTTCTTCGGGGCAGAACACTTCGTCCATCACGATCTCACCCGTGATCGACGCACGCAAACCCACCTTGCCGTGAATGGCAGGAGCGGTGAGCCCCTTCCAACCTTTTTCCAGCACGAATCCACGAATGGAACCTTCTTCGTCTTTGGCCCAGACCACGAACACATCAGCCACAGGGCTGTTGGTGATCCACATCTTGCTGCCGGTCAAGCTGTAACCACCGGGCACTTTCTTGGCGCGGGTGATCATGCTGCCGGGGTCGGAGCCATGATTGGGTTCGGTCAAGCCAAAGCAGCCAATCCACTCGCCAGTGGCCAGCTTGGGCAAATACTTTTGCTTGGTCGCTTCGTTGCCAAACTCATTGATGGGCACCATCACGAGAGACGACTGCACACTCATCATCGAGCGGTAGCCAGAATCCACGCGCTCCACTTCACGCGCCACCAAGCCGTAGCACACATAGTTCAAACCCGCGCCGCCGTATTGCTCAGGAATGGTGGTGCCCAAAAAGCCCAGCTCACCCATTTCACGGAAGATCGCCAGATCGGTCTTTTCGTGGCGAAAAGCT
>JBJOKU010000123.1:0-5040 GCA_046045925.1 Pseudomonadota bacterium | reverse complement strand
AACAAGGCGGGCGGGCTCATCATGAGCGTGGCGGTGGAGGAAATGTTGCACATGTCGCTCTCGGGCAACCTGTACCGCGCACTCGGCCGCGTCACCGACCCCGACGGTGGCCTGCCCAACCTCAATCTGTACCGCCTGCCTTCCACCCAGTACCCTACGCCCCTGCCGCACCACAACCCCAAGAACAACCCCGTTGGCAAAGGCGAGTTCAAAGTACCGCTGGCTGCCTTGTCGGTGGGCCAGCTTGATTTCTTCCTCGGCATCGAATGGCCCGAAAAACCCACCGGCAAACCGCAGGGCAACAACTGGGACACGATTGGCCAGTTTTACGACTACCTCAAGGCCACCATCATTGACAAGTGCGCCGACGATGACTTCCAGAACGTCGAGTACCAGCTTGGCAACCACAAGGGCTATTACACGCCCAACAACGTGGACACCATTTACCCCAAGAACGCCAACTACACCGACAAACCCGTCAATTGGAACGACCCCGCCTCACGCGGAGCCAAGGCTGCGGTGTACCCGAACAACCGCGATACCGGGCCGTTGCACGCCATCCACTCGCTCAAGAGCGCGGTGACCGCCATCAACACCGTCACACACCAGGGCGAAGGCTATGCGCGCAAGGGCCAGACCCAATACGCCGACAAGAGCGAACTTGAAGAAACCCACTACTTCAAGTTCAAGATGGTGCAAGACGAGCTGCGCGGCTTCACCGCTGAAGAGCAGGCCACTTTCATCCACCCCTTCCCGGCCAACCCAACATTGTCGAAGTACGCCCATTCGGCCCAGTACGACTACCGCCCCTTCGTGCAACTGGCCAATGCCGTTTTCACCTACATCTTCCAGATGACGCAGGCGAGCTACGGCCTCACGGGCGCAGCGCAACACATGATGTTCAACATCGGCATGCACAAGGGCATGATCTTCGTACTCGACAAGATCATCAACGCCATGCGCTACTACCACGTCAACGGCGACGGTGTGAGCGGCAGCGGCAGCGGTGAGGCACTGGCCCCCTCGTTCGAGAACTACCCCTTCCGCAGCCTGGCCACGGCCAAGCAGGAAATGCTGGAGCTGTTCCAGAAATCACCGCTCGACTTCCAGCAAAACAACGCCAACATCATCCAGCGCCTGTCCGATCTGCCCGACATCAACGTCGGTGCCGACGGCATCATCCGCTTCTGAACCGCCACACAGAAAGTCGCAGGCAATCATGAGCAACACCCCCACCCCAAAACCCAACATCGCCAACCCGCTGGAACTGCACGCCTGCATGGGCCTCAATGCCTGCAAGGGCCATGACCGCTGGGGCAGCAACGAATGCGCAGGCATGGGCTATTGCGCCACTGCGCAGGCCCACAGCTGCCACACCAACAACAACTGCCGCGGCCAGGGCGGCTGCGGCTTGTACGGCAGCCCCGAGGAGCAAAACCACCCCACGGCCAACGACTGCGCCTGGCAAGGCTCGTGCGCCGTGCCTATCAACTCCGAGCGCTTTTCTACTGCCGGCAAGAATCAGGGCAAGAGCGTCTGGAAGCGTGCCCGCAAGCTCTTTGAAGAGCGCATGGCCAAGTCTGGCCGGCAAGCTGGCCCCTCTCCCATGGAGAACGGCCCGCCCCACCAGTGGCTGCAAGATGTCTCGGGCGGCAACTACACCGCCTGCGGAGCCAGCGGCATGAGTGGCGGCGGAAGTTGCGTCTGAGCACATCGCCCACATCGCCCCACCCCACCAGCCCCTGGCCCCGCCTCGGGCTGGGCTTGGGTTTGCGCCACCAGCATTTTGAGCACGTTCTTGAGCACTGGCCTGCGGTTGACTGGTTTGAAATCATCTCCGAGAACTTCATGTACTCGCAGGGGCGGCCCATGCATGTGCTGCGGCAGATTGCCGAGCGCTACCCGGTGGTGATGCACGGTGTCTCGCTCTCGATTGGCAGCACAGAACCCCTCAACACCCACTATCTGCACACCCTCAAGAAGCTCGCCAGGCAGATCAACGCAGCTTGGGTGAGCGACCACCTGTGCTGGACGGGCGTGCACAGCGTCAACACGCACGATCTGCTGCCCCTGCCTCTCAACGAAGAAAGCCTGCGCCATGTGGTGCAGCGTGTGAAGCAGGCGCAAGACATCCTGGAGCGCCCCCTCGTGCTGGAGAACCCCAGCAGCTACGTGGGCTTTGCCGCCAGCACCCTGAGCGAGCCTGCATTTTTGGCCGCACTCCATGCCGAAACCGGGTGCGGCCTGCTGCTCGATGTAAACAACTGCCACGTCAGCTCGTTCAACCACGGCTGGGACGCGCACGCCTATCTCTCGCAAATCCCCGCGCATGCCGTGGCACAAATGCATCTGGCTGGGCACCAGCACTGCGGCACCCACATCATCGACACACACGACCGCCCCGTGCGCCCCGAAGTCTGGGAGTTGTACCGACGCGCACACCAGCTCACGGGCGGTGCCTCTGCCTCTTTGGAGTGGGACGGCCACATCCCCGACTTTGAAACCTGCCACGCTGAATTGCTCAAGGCGCGGGCTTATCAATTGCAGATGGTGGGCGAGACCGCCCATTCAACACCACCAGAGCCGCAAGCCACCAATGCAAGTGAACCCCTGGCCGTTCCCAACCCCGTGAATTTTCTGGTGGCTCCGGTGTACGACAACGTCCATTGCGAAGCCACATGAGCACGCACGCCACAGCCCCCGCATTGGCGCACCTGCAAGGCTGGATGCAGGCCTGCATTCTCGAACCCGGACAAGCCCGCGCAATCGACGTGTCAGCGCAACTCACCCCATCGGCCACTTTGAGCGCAGCACAGCGCCTGGCGGTGTACCAGCGCGGCTACTTTGCACGGCTGCTCTCGTGCATGGCTGGCCAGTTCAAGGCCCTGCGCCATGCTTTGGGCGAAGAACTCTTCGCCGATTTTGTCGAGGTTTACCTCTCGCAACACCCCTCGCGCAGCTCCACCCTCTCCGACCTCGGCCAGCACTTCGCCGACTATCTCGAAGCATCACGCCCCGATGCCGAACTGCCCACCAAACAGCGCGAGAGCTGGGCCGACCTCATGGTCGATCTGGCCCGTTACGAGTGGCAACTCTTCCTCAAATTTGACGGCCCCGGCCCCGAAGACTTGCCCATGGCCGAGGCATCCACGCCCGACGAAGCGCTGCAAATTCAACCCAGCCTGAGCCTGCACCAATACCGCTTTGCCGTAGACGGCTACTGCCACGCCGTCACCCAGGGTGAAGACCCGCCCATGCCAGGGCAACAAACCACCCGCCTGGCCCTGCTGCGACACCAGTACCGGGTCGGCATCTTTCGCATCACGCCCGCGCAAACGCACTTCCTGCAAGGCATGGTCAACGGGCTGCCAGTCGCGCAAGCACTGACAGCCACAGCCAGCCAATTCAACACCCCCACGCAAGAAGCCTGGCAGTATTGGCAGACTTGGCGTACTGGGTGGATACAGAGTGGTTATTTCGTTCTCAGGCAAAGTCCGCAGGAATCATCAAAAACATCCTGACTCATGATTGAAGTCCTGCTGCAACATAGACAACACTGCTATAAAGACATCAAGCGTCTTTGACAAAAGAGCCCCATCCGCACTTGATCATTTCTGTTTTGCATCATGAATATCACCCAGATTCATATTCACGAGCTTGACGGGCTGTCAGGAAAACTGGCTGATCTGGCTGCTGAAAGGCCCAATCTTGTACTGGTTTTTGCTGCATCAAGCTATTTTGAAAATCCAGAATTTGTCGCTCAAGTGGCGTACTCATTCCCCTCTGCCATGCGCGTCGGTTGCAGTACCGCAGGAGAAATTACGGAGTCAGGCGCGCATGAAAGCAGTTGTGTCATTACCGCTGTCCGTTTCAAAAGTACCCAGCTGTGTGAAGCCGCCACCTTGATTGAAAATGCGAGTCTGTCATTCGATGGGGGGCGATCCTTGGCCGACCAATTGAGCAAGCCAGGCTTGAGGGCCGTATTGGTATTGGGCCCCGGTGTGGACATCAATGGCAGTGAACTGATCCGGGGTCTCGAAGAGTCACTTGGTGCAGAAGTGGCCATCAGTGGGGGCTTGGCAGGTGATGGAGGTGCCTTTGTACGCACATGGATCATGAGTTCCCGGGGTGTCTCTGATCGTCAAGTTGTTGCCATTGGGCTGGCTGGAGATCAATTGAATCTGGGGCACGGGTCATTTGGCGGGTGGCAGCCCTTTGGCCCCGCCCGGAAAGTGACACGCTCAAAAGGAAACATTCTTTACGAACTGGACGGCGAGCCTGCGCTGGGCATCTACAAGCGTTATCTGGGCGATCAAGCCAAAGACTTGCCTGCCTCAGGTTTGCTCTTTCCGTTTGCCATGCTGTCGCCCCAACTTGAAGATTTGGGGCTGATCCGGACGATATTGGGAATTGATGAGCAGGCAGGAAGCCTGATTCTGGCAGGCGACGTAGACCCTCTGGGTTATCTCAAGCTGATGCATGCCTCGACCGATGCTCTGGTTGATGGCGCAGAAATCGCCGCCCAGCAAGCTATCGACTCAAACCACGGCCCTCGTCAGCAGACACTGGGGGTTCTCGTGTCATGTGTTGGACGCAAGTTGGTGATGGGGGGACGCGTGGACGAAGAGGTCGATGCTGTCAGCACCATTTTGGGCAAGGGCATGTGCCTGACAGGCTTTCACTCCTACGGCGAAATTGCGCCCGGCATCGTCAACCAGGGGTGTCAACTTCACAACCAGACCATGACCATCACCCTCATTTCTGAAGCTTGAGTTGAGTCCGGAAACTCTCGACAACGACCATGCACAAGGCTTTATCCAGACAGTTGCGGCGAACACTGGGTGTCTCCGATGAGGCCGGGCTACGGCAGTTGCTGGCCAATATTGCCCAGCTAGCTGACACACCGGGTCTGCAGCCTGGTGTCGCCTCTGCGCTCAAGCGTATTGATGGCATGCTTGATCTGGTGTCATCTGCCTACGAGCACTATGAACGTGACATCGCCATGCGGGTTCGCAGCCTCGAACTCAGTTCAGGAGAGTT
>JBJOKU010000122.1:0-5068 GCA_046045925.1 Pseudomonadota bacterium | reverse complement strand
CAGCTCAAGGGCAGGGAGTGCGTTCCCGTGGTCAGACGACCCTGTGGCGTAGTGGGTGAGCACATTGCCAACGACGAGGCTTCGTGGATGAGAGCCGTGCAATCCTGTGACTCTGTTGTGCATCTTGCTGCGCGGGCACATGTCATGTCGGAGGAGTTGCTGGATCCGCTGGCTGCATATCGTTTGGCCAACGTGCAAGCGTCGGTGGCGTTGGCCGAATGTGCCGCGCGTGCGGGCGTTCGCCGCTTTGTCTTCATCAGTTCCATCAAGGTCAATGGTGAAAGCACAGCACCCGCAACACATTTCACGCCTGAAGATAAGCCTGCTCCCGTTGACCCGTATGGCATTTCGAAGTGGGAAGCCGAGCAGGCGCTGCGTGGCGTTTGCGAACGCGAAGGCATGGAGTTGGTTGTGATCAGGCCACCATTGGTGTATGGCCCGGGCGTGAAGGGCAACTTCGCATCTATGCTTAACTGGGTCAAACGCGGGATGCCTCTGCCGCTTGGCTGTGTGCACAATCAGCGTTCTATGGTGGGGCTGGACAATCTGGTCGATTTGCTGGCACTGTGCGCCGATCCCGACTTGTCCCCAGCTGTGGCTGGCCGCGTTCTACTCGTCAAGGATGAGCACAGCGTGTCAACTCCTGACTTGTTGCGTGCTGTGGCCAAGGCCTGCGGTGTGAGCTGCCGTTTGATGCCAGTGCCCACGAGACTCATGAGAATGGGGGCGGCGTTGGTTGGAAAGTCAGCGCAGATCAACCGGTTGCTGGGGTCATTGACCGTGGATGACTCCGCGACCCGTGAATTGCTAAACTGGACACCGCCGTACTCCATGGAGGAGCAATTGGAAAGGATGGTCAATGCTGCGCCTCTTTGATGTTGTATTTGCTGCATTTGGCCTGATTGCAGGCCTGCCCCTGTTCCTGATCTTGTTGTGCATTGGTTACTGGGATACTCGCTCCCCCTTGTTTCTTCAGCAACGTGTAGGACAGAACAAGCGACTCTTTACATTGGTCAAGTTCCGCACCATGAGGCCTGGCACGCTTTCGGTAGCCACTCACTTGGCAGATGCCTCTGCAGTGACACGTTTTGGCCAGTTCATGCGGGCTACCAAGCTGGATGAATTGCCCCAGCTCTGGAATGTGCTCAAGGGCGAGATGAGTCTTGTGGGGCCGCGCCCCTGCTTGCCCAGTCAAGACGAGTTGATTGCCGAACGGGACAGGCACCGCGTCTTTGAAGCCCGCCCTGGAATCACCGGGTTGGCTCAGGTGAATGAGATTGACATGTCAACACCGCTGCTACTGGCACAGACCGATGCACGCATGATTGAAAACCTGAATCTGGCCACTTACTGGAAATACATATTCATGACTGTTGCAGGAAGCGGCAATGGCGACCGGATCAGGAAGGGGCAAGAGTAAACCGATATGTTGCGTCTGCCCATGATCAAGCTTGCTGTCCCGATTCTTGGCTTGCCGCGAATCGCGAAGCGAATCGTTGTGTTGGTTGTAGACCTGAGCCTGTGCCTGCTGACGGTCTGGATTGCCTACTATTTGCGACTGGGCGAGTTCATCAGTTTTACGCGTCAAGGTGAGTGGTCACTGGGAGCGCTGTGGGCCGGGCTCACATCAGTTGCCGTGGCAGTGCCGATATTCATCAGTACAGGCTTGTACAGGGCGATCTTCCGTTACAGCGGCTGGCCAGCTCTGTTGACTGTTGCCCGTGCTGTGGCCACCTATGGGCTGATTTATTTCTGTGTTTTCACAGTGATTGGTGTTAGCGGTGTACCCCGCACGGTGGGCATCATCCAGCCGATTCTGTTGCTGCTATTTGTCGGGGCAACCAGAGCCTTGGCCAGAGTGTGGCTGGGCGATCAGTACCAGAGCATTCTTCGCCATGCAGCCCGTCCCAAGGTGCTGATCTATGGTGCTGGCAATACGGGTCGGCAGCTCGCTGCAGCCATGTCCAACAGCATGGAGATGCAGGTGGTGGGATTTCTTGACGACGATGATCGACTACATGGGCATGTTCTCAATGGGTTGGCGATCTATGCGCCAGACGATCTGCCGCATTTGGTCGCCTCTTTGAGCGTGAGCGATGTGCTGCTGGCCATGCCTGGCATTGGCAGGAAGCGGCGCAACGAAATTCTGGCCCAGATGCGCAGTGCGCATGTCTCAGTGCGCACCCTGCCCAGCGTGACAGACCTTGCCCAAGGCAAGGTCAGCGTGTCAGATGTGCGAGAACTCGATATCGATGACCTGCTAGGCAGGGAGCCCGTGATGCCCAATCACATCCTGCTCTCGAAAAACATCACAGGGAAAGTTGTGCTCGTCACGGGGGCGGGCGGCTCCATCGGCAGCGAGTTGTGTCGCCAGATCATTTCACTGGCACCAACCAAGCTCCTGCTCGTTGAGCAAAACGAATTTGCGCTGTATTTCATTCACCAGGAAATTGAGGCCAAGCTCGCCGATGCGGCAACGGTGCTCATTCCGCTCTTGGCCTCGGTTCAGGACATCGAGCGCATGCGCGAGATCATCTCCACTTGGAGTCCGGTCACGATTTATCATGCGGCCGCTTACAAGCACGTGCCCTTGGTGGAGCATAACCCGGCAGCCGGGGTGAAGAACAATGTGCTGGGCACCTTGTGTGTCGCGCGTGCCGCCGCCGAACACGCAGTGGCCGATTTTGTGCTCATCAGCACTGACAAGGCGGTGCGACCCACCAACATCATGGGTGCCAGCAAGCGGCTCGCCGAAATGGTTTTGCAGGCCCTGGCCGAAACGGGCAGCAAAACCAAGTTCTGCATGGTGCGTTTCGGCAACGTGCTGGGATCGTCAGGTTCCGTTGTACCCAAGTTCCGCCAGCAAATCCGCGATGGCGGTCCGATCACGCTGACGCATGCGGAAATTACCCGCTACTTCATGACCATTCCAGAGGCGGCGCAGTTAGTCATCCAGGCCGGGGCCATGGCCAGGGGAGGGGATGTCTTTGTGCTGGACATGGGGCAGCCCGTCAAGATCATGGATCTGGCGCGGCGCATGATCGAACTGTCGGGCTTGTCTCTGCGCGACGAGCACAACCCTGAAGGAGACATCGAAATTGAGATCGCCGGGCTTCGTCCGGGTGAAAAGCTCTATGAGGAATTGTTGATCGGCGACAACCCCAAGCCCACGCCGCACTCTCGGATCATGAAGGCGCACGAGGAATTCATGGCCTGGACCGAGCTTGAGCGCAAGCTCAATGCCTTGGAGTTGGCGCTGCAAGTCAACGATGTGGGAGTGATTCGTGCCATGTTGACCGAACTGGTGGCGGGCTATACCCCGAGCGACGACATTGTTGATTGGGTGTTCCTGGAGCAGGGGTCTGAATCGGGGGCGCTAGGCGGTGTTCGTTGAACGGGTAAAGTGTTACAATCCGCGTTTGCCCGTTTGGGTGCACGTTGCAGACCCTTCCAGTCCGCATCGCAAGTCAACCAAGGAAACATCATGTTGAAAACAACCAAAGCCGAAGTGGTGCAGGCCAACGCCCGCGCCGCCAACGATACTGGCAGCCCCGAAGTCCAAGTGGCTCTTCTGACTGCCCGCATCAACGAACTCACGCCTCACTTCAAGCAGCACGCCAAAGACCACCACGGTCGCCGCGGTCTGCTGCGCATGGTGAGCCGCCGTCGCAAACTGCTCGACTATCTCAAGAGCCGTGATGCTGACCGCTACGCCGCCCTGATTGCCAAGCTCGGTCTGCGCAAGTAATCGAGGCCATGCCGGTTCAAAACGCCTGAGTGCCCAAGGCTCTCAGGCGTTTTTTACTTCAAACCCGTCGGAGAAGGATTTATCCAGCACACCGCTGTGTCATTCCACCAGAGCCAGAGGCTGGTTTTTGTGGAATGGCATCGTGAGGGATGCTCCGGATCCGGGCCTTGGCCAGCAGCCAGATGCTGGCCTGAAACCCAAGCTGAAGCCGCTCATTTACGCGGTGAAATGCTATGAAAAATGGAGCACATCATGACAATGTTCAATAAAGTCACCAAGACCTTCCAATGGGGCAAGCACACCGTGACCATGGAGACGGGCGAGATCGCCCGCCAAGCCACCGGTGCCGTGCTGCTGAACATGGACGACACCGTGGTTCTGGCCACCGTGGTCGCCTCCAAGGGCTCCAAGCCCGGACAGGACTTCTTCCCCCTGACTGTGGACTACATCGAGAAAACCTATGCTGCAGGCAAGATCCCCGGCAGCTTCTTCAAGCGTGAAGCCAAGCCCAGTGAGTTGGAGACGCTGACCAGCCGTCTGATCGACCGCCCGATTCGCCCCCTGTTCCCCGAAGGTTTCTTTAACGAAGTGCACGTGGTCGTGCACACCGTGTCGCTCAACCCCGAAGTGGACGCTGACATCGCTGCCCTGATCGCTGTGTCGGCCGCCCTGAGCGTGTCAGGCATTCCCTTCACCGGCCCCATCGGTGCAGCCCGCGTGGGTTACATCAATGGCGAGTACGTGCTCAACCCCGGCCAGACCGAGCGCAAGAACTCCAAGCTGGACCTCGTGGTCGCTGGAACCGAAGCCGCCGTGCTGATGGTCGAGTCCGAAGCCGACCAGCTCTCCGAAGACGTGATGCTGGGTGGCGTGGTATTTGGCCACGAGCAAGGCAACATCGCCATCAATGCCATCAAGGAACTGGTGCGCGAAGCCGGCAAACCCTGCTGGATCGAGTCTGGCACCTGGGCTGCTCCTGCCAAGGACGAGGCGTTCATCGCCAAAATCAATGGCCTGGCCGAAGAAAAACTGCGCGCTGCATACCAAATTCGCAGCAAGCAAGCCCGCACCCAAGCCTGCCGCGAAGCCTACGCTTCCGTGATGGCCGCACTCACCGCCGAAGGCGCTGCTTTTGACAGCGTGAAGGTCGAAGGCCTGCTGTTCGAGATCGAAGCCCGCATCGTTCGCAGCCAGATTCTCTCTGGCGAGCCCCGCATCGATGGCCGCGACACCCGCACCGTGCGCCCCATCGAAATCCGCAACAGCGTGCTGCCCCGCACCCACGGCTCGGCCCTGTTCACACGTGGCGAAACCCAGGCG
>JBJOKU010000121.1:0-5103 GCA_046045925.1 Pseudomonadota bacterium | reverse complement strand
ACGCAGCCAGTTCAGGGGCACGCTCAAGCGACGGGCTTACCTAGTGAGTGGCCCCGGCGGCATGCAGGCAGGACAAGAAATTTTCAGTACCGACGACCCCGAACAGCCTTGCGGCATCGTAGCCCAGGCAGCCGCCGGCCCGCAGGGTGGTGTGGCAATTGCCTCGCTCCAGGTCAGTGCTGCCGATGCGGCCCTGCATCTTGGCCCGGACACTGGAGCGGCGCTGCAACTCTTGCCCTTGCCCTACTCCCTGATTGAAGTCTGATGTGTGTCAGCGCCCTTGCCATTGGCATATCAACGCAATGGCCCTTGGTCATTGCGGGCAACCGCGACGAGTTTCTGGACCGCCCCACCCTCGCACTCCATGAATGGCAAACCCCTTCGGGCAGGCGTGTCTGGGGCGGTCGTGACGAGCAAGATGGTGGAGGCTGGATGCTCATGGCACCAGACGGCAGCGCTGCTGCTCTCGTGACCAATGTGCGCGATGCCCAGCTCAAACGCGGCGAGCGTTCACGCGGCCAGATCACCCTCAACTGGATTGATGCAGTGGCGCAGGGTGAACACGAGGCTTTCTGGCATCAGCACGATTGGCATCTCTATGGCGGTTTCAACCTGATTTGTGGCGTGCCCCGCACTGGCCAGTGGTGGTACTTCAGCAACCGCACTGAAAAGCCAGCGCGGGAAATGCAGCCCGGACTCTACGGCTTGTCGAACGCCGAGCTGGATTCGCCCTGGCCCAAATCTCGAAATCTCAAATCAATGCTCGGCACTGCCCTGTCCCAGGCAACGCCTGAAGAACTGGCCATGGTCTGCTGGCCCGCACTGTCCAATACTGAACATGCCCAGGACGAACACCTGCCCGATACCGGCGTGGGCTTTGAGATCGAACGGCAGTTATCCAGCGTGTTCATCGACTGGCCCTCGCGCCGCTACGGTACACGAAGCAGCCACATCATTTGCCTGGATGCACAAGGGCGAACGTCGTTCCAGGAGCGCACCTACACCGCAGACTCTGCGCAAGCCCGGCAAGCTCACTTTACGTTGCGCAGCTTGTCCGCGTATTGATCGGGAATGTACTTGAGCGTCCGCTCCCTGTCCTGAGGTCGCGTCATCAAAACCGCCTCACGGTAACGGCTCATCGCCTGATCCGTATTGCCTTCGCGCACATGAACCTCAGCCGCCTTGATGTGAATGGCAGGTGCCTCCCAGGGAACGAGCAGCATTCGCCGCTCCAGGGCATCAAGCGAAAGCTTGGGATCATTGGTCAGCAAACCCAGCCGGTAGGCGTTTTGTGTCAGCTCCAGGTCTGCATGTTTCTCATCAAGCAACTGCCGGGCCAGTCTGGCCGCCTCTGGATACTTCTTCTGGTGGTCAAGAATGTACACCTCCACGGATCGTGCAGCCACCGAGTTGGGCTGCTGCAGCCTTGCCCTGTCCAACCAGCTTTTTGCTGCCTCCCAGTCCTGCATGATGGCTCTGGCTTTGGCTGCGTGGAGCATGATGGCCACGATGTAGGGACGCGACTTCAGCACCGACTCCCATATCTCCACCGCATGCGGCCAGTCGCCCCAGCGAGCCATTTCATCGGCGGTAATGGGTGCCACTTTGCGGTAGTGTGGATTGATCGCCATTCCCTCACGCACCATGGCGAGAATTTCCATCTTTACGGGATCAAACTGCGGGTTGTTCACATCTGGCGTACTGGCCGTCACACCAAGCGCCAGCTTGGCCGCCTTGACAAGCAGAAATTCGCAACGCCCGGCCTGGTAGGAGATCCAAACCGACAAACCCAGGCTCAGCCACACCGAGCCCTTGAGAACCGTCAATCCCCTGGCGGAAATTTGCGCTGGCAAGCCCTTGAAAGGCAGATAACCATATCCCATGCGGCTATCTGACGCGCCAATCAAGCCAAGCCCGATGGCAAACAACGCACAAGTGCTGGCCAGTCGCCAGGGAAAGCCCGCACAGGACACCACGAACAGGGCAAACAGACTGCACAGGACAACCACCCTCAAAGGCCCTTCCTGCCGCATGGCGGGTTCGTGCCTGCGACACCATGTCCGCCACGCGGCCAGGGCCAGCAAGGCATTCAAGCCCAGCACCGATAGCAGGCCCAGAAGGCCATACTCAGCCACATGCTGCACAAATTCATTGTGCAAGTAGTAATCCACTTCAAGGGTTTGGTCTGGCTTGAGGTACTTGGGCTCTACCACTTCCCAATTGCCTGCACCCGCCCCAAGCACGGGATTGTCGGCAATCATGTCAAAGGTCAGCCGCATCATGCTCGTGCGCATTCCCAGTGAAGGGTCTGTGGACAAATTGCCAAAAGACTGTGCCCGGTTGAAAGTGCGCGAAATGGCTGTGCTGCGCTCGAACTCTTCGGTATTGATCTTTGATGGAACAAACCCCAGAGTGAGCATTGCAAAGATGAATACCCCGATGGATGCCGCCTTTGTGGCTCTGTCCCAGTGCGGCCCAGCGAGCTGCTCGCGAAACAGCACCAAGCCGGCACCCAGAGGAATCATGGTGAGCACAAGACCAACCAAGGCAGACCGGGTGCTGCATGCCAGCACAAAGACCAGATTCAAGGCCAGACTGTATGACAGCACCGCGACATAAGCCGGTGTCCGGGTTCGCAGCATGGCGTACACCGAAACCGGGAAAACCGCCACCACGAATTCGGCTGCAAAGTTGCGGTTCACAAAGGTTGCAGCAGGTGCATAACCTTGCGGAAACAGTTGCAGGTCAAACCAGAACTGCATCAGGCCCCAGAGTGTTACCGCCACCGATCCAGCATGAATCCAGCGGGCCAACTCGTCAAAATTCTCCAATTTGAAGGTCTGCAAGCCGAGCCACACCAGTAACGCAAATAAAAACCAGCGCACTGTTTCCACACCCGCCAAATAGGAGTTGGTGGCCCATGCCATCGAACCCAGGGCATACAGGCACACCACCACCGGAAAGACCAGCAAGCCATGCCACTGCAACGGGGTGCATGCTTCGCGCGACCTCAAATACCAAAGCACCAAACCCAGCGCAAAAAACGACACCACCATCGACTTGAGTGTGTCTTGCAGCATGTATTCATTGGGCACACCAATGGCTGGCACAAGGAGCATCATCAGCCCCAGGCCCCGTGTGATGGTTTGGTTCAACTTGTCGTTCATGCCAGTCCCTTGCGCATCGCGATGTGCGCAATGCCCACTTCGTCATAGGGCTCGCCCGTGGCGGCAAAGCCCATGGCCCGGTAAAAAGCTTCGGCGCCGCACTGGGCCGAGAGTTCAATTGCCTTGTCGCCGCGTTCGCGTGCCTCGGCCATGAGCGCGGTCAGAACTTGCTCGCCCAATCCCTCTCCGCGCAGCACTTTCTTCACCGCCATGCGGCCAATTTTGGCAACACCATCGTGCGCAGGCAGCAAACGGCCAGTGGCCACGGGCAGGCCAAGGCGGTTTTTCACCAGGGCGTGCAGGCTCGCGGCATCCATTTCATCCCATTCGTCTGCGCTGGCGATGCCCTGCTCTTGCATGAACACTTCCTCCCGCACGGCGCGGCAACCCGCCTGCTGGCTGGACCAGTCGCCCACAGTCAAGGTGGTCATGGATTCGTCCGCCTCATAGGCTTCAAAAATCGCGCGCAGCTCGGGCGGAATCGGCTGACTCTTGTGCGTGGCCGGGTTGGCGTACACATAGAGCAACTCGCCTGACACCAGCAGCTTGTCTCCGAGAAACACGCCGCCCTCGAGCAGCATCGACGAGTTGCCGATACGGGCGGTGCGCAGACAGACATCGAGTTGGTCGTCAAAGCGGGCGCTGGCGTGATACTCCACGCTGGCCTTCTTGACAAACATGTCGCCCCCAAGCGCGTGCATGGTTTCCTCGTAGGGCAAGGCGAGCGCCCGCCAGTAGCCGCCCACGGCGGTGTCGAAATACATGAGGTAGTGGCCGTTGAACACGATCTTCTGCATGTCCACCTCGGCCCAGCGCACACGCATGCGCTCCGCAAATCGAAAGTCTTGTCGTTTCATGTCGTCTCCAGCCCGAAAGCGCGGCGCAGTGCGGCCCCGGCGTCACGGTGGAATTGCAGCGCCTCCGGAATCATGCGGCCCATCTTCACGAATTCGTGGGTCACGCCCTTGTACAGCTCCAGTTCCACCGGCACGCCTTCCATGCGCAGCATGTCGGCCAGCACCAGGCCCTCGTCCACCAGCGGGTCGCATTCGGCCAGTGCCAGAAAGGCGGGGCACAGGCCGTGCGCGTCACCCATGAGCGGGGCAAAGCGCCAGTCAAAACGGGCTTGCGGGTCGGGCAGGTAATGCTCGAAAAACCAGGCGATGGATTCGCCCTCGATCACGTGGCCCGTGGCAAAGCGCTCGTGCGAGTTCTCCGACTGGTCGGGCGAGCAACCGGGGTAAATGAGCAATTGAAGCGCCAGATCAATGCCTTCATCTCGTGCCTGCATCGCGCACGCTGCCGTGAGCGTACCGCCTGCACTGTCGCCACCCAGTGCGAGCTGCTTGAGCTGCGCCAGGCGCGGATGCTCGCGCCGCAGCACCCAGTGCATCGCATCCACCGCGTCTTCAAAAGCAGTGGGAAAAGCCGCTTCGGGCGCGAGGCGGTAGTCCACCGCCAGCACCGCACAGCCTGAAAAATGCGCCAGCTCGCGACACAGGATGTCATGCGTGTTCAAACTGCCCACCACAAAGCCACCGCCGTGAAAGAACAGCAGCAGGTTTTCAACGGCATCGGTGTGCGGCACATACAGGCGCACGGGAATGGGCGTTTTGTTTCTGGCGGCGAATGAAAAATTCTCCACCACGGGCAGCTCACGCTTGGGCACTTCGAGCACATTGGCTCCGGCCTCGTAGGCCTCGCGGGCCTGCGCGGGCGTGAGCTCGTGGATGGGTTTGACCCGTCCGTTTTGTCGCGCACGGGCCATGCGCTCGAGCACACCCTGCATGTGGGGCGTTAACATGCGCTGCAGCCCTCAGGGCATGGCAAAACAACGAGGTGACGACGCATGGCTTTCATCAATTACGTGACGCAGATTCAGTTTGATTTTGGTGCGATTTCCCTGCTGGCCACTGAGTGCCAGCGCGTGGGCATC
>JBJOKU010000120.1:0-5152 GCA_046045925.1 Pseudomonadota bacterium | reverse complement strand
ACTGCGCCAACGGCATCGTCTATGGCATTCCCTGGGGCGGCGATGCCGATGCCTGGAAGATCATCAACGGCAAGCTCTACATCTTTGGTGGCAAGGCCTCCCAAGAGGGGTTCGAACTCGACGAAAAAGCCAATCTCGCGCTGGCCAACCAGTACTGGGCCAGTGAAGTGGCGGGCTCCAACAGCTTCATCCAGCGGGCCAAACGCCTGGTGCTGCGCGTACCGCACTACAAATCGGGTGAAGAACTGGCCCGTCTGGTGGCCCAGTCTCGCGCTGCGGGGCGCTGATTCTCTTCGCTAGTCGGGGTAACCGAGGGCAGGTTGCCCGAAACCCTCCGCGACCCGCCAACCCGGCGACTTGAAAAACAGGTTGTTCAACATGCTGCCCGGATCGTAGGCCGGCCAGGTTTTGCCGGGTTGCTTTTGCCCCCACTCACGCTGCAAGTCTGCGCCCGTCTTGTAGTGGGGCACCTTGGAGATGTAGGCTTTCAGCGAGGCCGAGCGCCAGCCCTCATCACGGACTTGGGGCCACAGGCGATCCGCATGCTCGATGTTCCATTGCGGATCGAGGCTCCAGGCAGCGTGACCCAGCACATCGCCAAAAATGAACAAGCGCCCTTGGTGAATTTGCCAGGCCGTCGGGTCGCTGCCCAGCTTGATGGCGTATGCCGCGCCACTGGAGCAAAAGCCGCCGTATTGCGGCTCGTAGCGGGCAGGATGGGCCTGAAACAGGCGCTGGTGCTCGGCAGAGGCGAAGTAGTACGTCCGGCCTTCGAGATTGACGCTCAGGCTGGCATTGCCTCGCACCGGGCGGCCTTGCGTGAAATAGGCCACCGGGTCATGGCCCAGCAGCATCACGGGTTCGCCTCGCGAGTTGGCCACTGTGGCAAAGGGGGTGCCACACCCGGCGAGCAACCAGACAGTCAGTGCCAGCAAAGTGGCGATCGCGTACTTCTTCATGACGCACTCCTTCAAACCCAGTGTTGCATGATGACAGCCTGCGGCGCTTGCAGCAAGGGTTAGCCTGCATGCCGGAGCGCGGGCGGCACAGGCACAATGCCCCGAATGAAATCACCCCACTTCATCCAGCTTCATCACGAAGACCGCCAAGCCATCCGTGAAGAGCTGATCCGGGGGCTGGGCGATGAACCCGCCCGCACGTCACCCAAGTATTTGTATGACGCGCTGGGCTCCAAGCTGTTCGAAGCCATCACCGAGCTGCCCGAGTACTACCCCACCCGCACCGAGGCGGCCATCTTTGCCGAGCATGGCCAGGCCATGTCCCGGGTCATTCCGCCAGCAGCCTGCCTCATTGATCTGGGGGCGGGCAACTGCGTCAAGGCCGCCAATCTCTTTGGCCGCTTGCACCCTTCGCGCTACGTGGCCGTGGACATTTCGGTGGAGTTCTTGCGCAACGCGCTCGACTGCCTGCAACGGCAGTTTCCAGCGCTCGACATGCTGGGGCTTGGCGTGGATTTCTCGTCAGGCCTGCATCTGCCCCAGGAAGCCTGCCCGCCAGACGACATGCCGCGCGTGCTGTTCTATCCCGGCTCCAGCATCGGCAACTTCACACCGCAAGAGGCCCTGGCGTTTTTGCGCAGCGTGCGCACCGCCTGCGGCCCTCATCCGGCCAGCGGTCTGCTGATCGGGGTGGACTTGGTCAAATCAACGCAAGTGCTCGAAGCGGCTTACGACGATGCGCTCGGTGTGACTGCTGCGTTCAACCGCAACTTGCTGCTGCACATCAATCGCCTCATTGGGGCCGATTTCGACATCGGGCAGTGGGAGCATCTGGCCATCTACAACACCGCCCTGTCCCGCATTGAAATGCATCTGCAAGCCCGGCACACGCTGGAAGTGAGCTGGCCCGGCGGCAATCGCCGCTTTGTGGCAGGAGAGCGCATTCACACCGAGAACTCCTGCAAATGGACGGTACCCGACTTTGCGGCCCTGCTGGCCGAGGCCGGGTTTGCCCACTCGCAGCACTGGCTCGATGCCGATCAGCGCTTTGCCGTGTTCTGGGCTGGGGCGACGCTGCGGAATCCGGCGTAAACATCGCTGCGTTGCGCAGTGTAGTAATTGCGGTAGCGCCAGTCTCGGATGACCCCGGATGTGGCCCTGCTGGCCCCACGCAACACCTGATGGCTGCCAAACCAGGGTTGCGAATATTCCCGGTAGGGATGGGCCACAAAACCGGCGTAGGGCTCAAAGCGGCTGCCCGTCCACTCCCAAACCTGGCCCCACGAAAAATGGGGTGACGTGGTTGCGGCCATCTCCCATTGCGCTTCGGTGGGAAGCTGCCGCCCCGTCCATTCACACCATGCCTGCGCATCCAATAAGCTGAGGTGGTCGGCACAGTCTTGCAGACGCAAGGGCTGCCACTCACCCAGACAGCGCTTTTGCCAACCATCGCCATCTGCCCTCACGTGTGCGGGCAGAGGATGGCCGGTTTCGGCCACAAACGCCAGATAAGACTTCCAGCTCACGGGCCGTGCATCTACCTCGAAGGCATCTACCTCCACAATGCGTTCACCGAGTTCGTTGTCAAACGCAAAGCCCGCGCTCACAGGCCCAGCCCCCAGACACCATGAACTAGCGGGCAGCGCAATCTGCCCATCAAACGGCGGCAAAGAACCGGCACTGCCGGCAAACGCCACTTCAGGCGGTAATTCAATACCCAACATCTGCGCCATGAAGACCCAGGCCTCGTTGTGCATGGCCTCGTGCATCAGGCACAGGCGCCAAAAATACAGGGCCGCATCGCATTCGTCCACACTGGCCAGCTCTTTCAAGCTCGCCTCCAGCACGTGCTCGAGGTAGTCCAGCGTTGCGGCCTCGGGCAAGAGGGGCAAATGCCAGCGCGATGTGTGCGAAACCACGGCAGAGTCGTACCAGTCATCGGCCTGATCGAGCAAGGAGGCCATCCGTGCCACGCCCGGATCGGCATGACACCCCAGGTGACGTTGCGGGTTGCGCAGCGTCCAGCGCTCCATGAACCAGGCCACGTGCCCCAATTCCCACAGGGGCGGGTTCAACTCGGGCGCGTAAGCCGGTGCCCCCAGATGACCCACCGCCTCTTTCCACGACCGGGCCAGCGCCAGCGTGCGTGCGCGGGTCTGGCGCAGCAATTGCGTGGTTTCATCGCGCCCGGCTTGGCGGGCACGCGCCACCACCGGAATATGCTTCCCGTCAGTAGTTGAAGCAGCAAACTCAGCGTGCATGCGGGCGATTGTGCCCCAGCCCACTTGAGGCCTGGCAACTCTGGCTGGCAGATAATCAGACACGACTTCAATTCTTTCGCATGCAAAAAGCATCATCTCCCGTCCTGCGCGACATCGTGCTCATTGGTGGCGGTCACAGCCATGTGGGCGTGCTGCGGCGCTTTGGCATGCGGCCCGAGCCCGGCGTGCGCATCACCGTGGTGTGCACCACCACCGACACCCCCTATTCGGGCATGCTGCCCGGCTACATTGCCGGACACTACGGCTTCAATGATGTCCACATCGACCTCGCACGCCTGTCGGTGTTTGCGCAGGCCCGGTACATCCATGGCGAAGTCACCGGCATCGACCGCGAGCGCCAGCTCGTGCTGTGCCGCAACCGCCCGCCCCTGCCCTACGACCTGTGCTCCATCAACATCGGCTCCACGCCACAGGTGGCCCGCGTGCCAGGGGCGTTGGCGCATGCGGTGCCGGTCAAACCCATCCAGCAATTCAACGACCGCTGGCTGGCGCTGCTGGAGCGCGTGCGCCAGCACGCAGGCCGCACCACGATAGCCATCGTCGGTGGTGGCGCAGGCGGCGTGGAGATGACACTGGCCATGCAATATCGGCTGCGTGGCGAACTCCAGGCCATGGGCCGCAACCCGGACGACCTGGCGTTTCACCTTTTCACCCGCGACACGGTGGTCATGCCCACCCACAACCCCTGGGTGCAGCGCAAGTTCACCCAGGTGCTGCTGCAACGCGGCGTGCAACTGCATACCAGCACCGAAATCGCCCAGGTCAGCCCATCGCGTGTGCTCACCGCCACAGGGCAGGTTTTTGATGCCGACGAGATCATCTGGGTCACCCAGGCCGGTGGGCCGCAGTGGCTGCGCGAAACAGGCTTGCCGCTGGACGACAACGGGTTTGTGCACGTCACCGGCACGCTCCAAAGCCCGGCCGACGAACGCATTTTTGCCGCCGGAGACATTGCTGCGTTCGGCCCGCGCCCGCTCGAAAAAGCAGGCGTGTTTGCCGTGCGCATGGGGCCCGTGCTGGCCGACAACCTGCGATGCAAACTCCGGGGCGAATCGCTGCAAGACTACCGTCCGCAACGCCACTGGCTTTCATTGGTCACCACAGGCGACAAGTTCGCCGTGGCCTCGCGCGGGCCACTGGGCTGGGCCGGGTCATGGGTCTGGCGCTGGAAGGACTGGATCGACCGGGGCTTCATGCGCAAGTTCAACGCGTTTGAGCCCATGTCTGGCGCACCTGCCAGCAGCCCTGCCCCCGCCCTGACCCTCAACGAAGACGAGAGCCGCCAGGCCATCTCGGCCATCGCCATGCGCTGCGGCGGCTGCGGGGCAAAAGTCGGGGCCACCGTGCTGAGCCGGGCGCTTGGCAGCCTGCAACCCATTGAGCGCGACGACGTGCTGATCGGCCTGCACGCACCAGACGATGCCGCCGTGGTGCGCGTGCCGCCGGGCATGGCCATGGTGCACACCGTGGACTTTTTCCGAGCCTTCATCGACGACCCCTGGCTGTTTGGCCGCATTGCCGCCAACCATGCGCTGGGCGACATCTTTGCCATGGGTGCGCAAGCCCAAACCGCCACCGCTGTCACCACCGTCCCCCCCGGGCTGGAGTCGAAAACCGAAGACCTGCTGCGCCAGATGATGGGCGGTGCTGTCGAAGTGCTCAACGAGGCCGGCTGCGCCCTCGTGGGCGGCCACACCGGCGAAGGCAGTGAGTTGGCGCTGGGTTTTGCCATCAACGGCTTGATTGATGCCAACCTGCAAAACGTGATGCGCAAGGGCGGCATGCAGCCGGGTGACCAGATCATCCTCACCAAACCCATCGGCACCGGCACCCTGTTTGCCGCCCACGCCCAACTGGCCGCCCGGGGGCGCTGGATCGACGCCGCGCTGGCCAGCATGCAAGTCTCCAACC
>JBJOKU010000119.1:0-5164 GCA_046045925.1 Pseudomonadota bacterium | reverse complement strand
GCGGCCGATGGCGTTGACCAGGCGGTCTTTCTCGATGGGCTCGTAGCCCAGGGCCTCGATGCCCAGCTTGGCCGACGACGAATCCAGGATCCGGATCACGATCTTCTCGCCAAACAGCGTGGGCAGTGTGCTGACGCGGAAGTCAATCACCCGATCCGCGCCGATCTTGAGCTTCATGCGGCCATCTTGCGGCACACGCTTTTCGGAGATGTCGAGCTTGGAGATCACCTTGATGCGGGAAGCCAGCTTTTCCTTGATGGCGATCGGCGGTGAGGTGATTTCGCGGAGTTCGCCGTCGACGCGAAAGCGCACGCGGTAAGTGTGTTCGTAAGGCTCGAAGTGCAAGTCAGAGGCCCGCATGCTGAAAGCATCAATCAGCATCTTCTGCAAGAACTTGACGACGGGCGCATCATCAACCTCCGAGTTGACAGCACTGGTGTTGTCTTCCTCATTGATGACGCTGTCACCCAGCGTGGACTCGTTGAACTCGAAATCATCCCCGACGATGTTGTCCAGCGATTCGGTTGCCGTTTTGGTCATGGCTTCGAGCAGCTTGGTCAGCTTGTCGTGTTCGACCACGATCCAGTCAATGCCCGATTGGGTTGCGAACTTGATCTTCTCCACCACCGCCACGTCGCTGGGATCGGCGGTGGCCACAATCAGGCGGTTGCCCTTTTTTGCCAGTGGTTGCACGCGGTATCGAACGGCAGTTTTGACCTCAAGCAGGTTTTTCGGCAGCAGGATGGGGTCAACCGTATCGAGATCAAGCAGTGGCAAAGCAAACGTGGTTGAAACGGCATGTGCCAGATCGGGCGCGGAAACAGCGCCAGTCTGGATCAACTCCGAGACGAAGCTGGTCTGGGAGGCCGTGGCCTGGCGGAAAATTTCTTCAGCTTTGGCAAGCGGCAACTTGCCCGTACTGACGAGCGCACGGGCCAAGCCGGGTATGGCAATGGTCGGATTGGTGTGTGTTGCTGCGGGAGCGGCCAGGGCCATTTGTCTGCTTTTTCTTGAATCAAATTGCAATCATCGCTGAAACGCAGCCGCAATGTAAATCATTTTTGCACCAATTCGAGGCGAGTGTCTTGCACTGCCTACACCGGGCAGAGAAAACACGCATTCACAGAGGAGCCGGACTCGCCGGATTGGTCGGGGTGAGAGGATTCGAACCTCCGGCCTCTACGTCCCGAACGTAGCGCTCTACCAGGCTAAGCTACACCCCGTTTCAGAGATCGCCGCCTAGGATCGGCGGGTCTGAAGCGAAAGCGCCAATTCTATCAAAGCGCGTGTGTATTCATTGTCGGGCAAGCCCCGCGCAGCTTGTGCGGCCAGCTCGGCTTCACGTTGGGCGGCTTCGCGTGTGAATTCGATGGCACCCAGTTCTCGCACGAGTTTGACGATTCTTTCCAACTGGTCGGTCTGGCCTTGTTCAATCGCGTTGACGATCAGGGCGCGGTCGGCCTCTTGGGCGCGTTGCATGGCCACGATGAGGGGGAGCGTCGTTTTGCCCTCGCGCAGGTCATCGCCCACGTTTTTGCCCATTTCATGGGCTTGCGCGTCGTAGTCGAGCACATCGTCGATCACTTGGAAGGCCGTACCCAGATGACGGCCATAGGCCGCGCAGCGTTCTTCAATTTCGGGGCTGGCATCCACCAGAATGGCAGCCAGCCTTGCGCTGGCCTCGAACAGCTTGGCGGTTTTGGAGCGGATGACTTGCAGGTAGGCCTCTTCGCTCAGGTGGGCGTCGTGCATGTTGGCCAGTTGCATCACCTCGCCCTCGGCGATGATGTTGGTGGCCTCCGACAGCACCTCCAGCACACGCATGCGGCCCGGACGCACCATCATCTGGAAAGCCCGCGAGTACAAGAAATCGCCCACCAGCACGCTGGCGGCATTGCCAAACGCTTCGTTGGCCGTGGCACGGCCCCTGCGCAAGGTGGACTCGTCCACCACGTCGTCGTGCAGCAGGGTGGCGGTGTGAATGAACTCCACCACGGCGGCCATCAAGTGGCTGTGGGGAGATGCCTTGCCGAGCGCACCTGCCACCAGAAGCAGCAGGGCCGGACGCAGGCGTTTGCCGCCAGCCGCAATGATGTACTGGGACACTTGCCCCACCAGAGGAACGCCGGAATTGAGACTCTCGGCGATGACCTCGTCCACGCGGGACATGTCTCGGGCAATCAGTTCAAGGGCGGTGGAGGCAGAAGGTTTGCTGGACACGGTGAACGTTCAGAAAGAGTGCGGACAAATTATAGGGAGCGGCCAGTGCGTGACTCTGACGCTTGCACCAAGCCCGAAGCCTCAAACCCCCACATTGCGCATCCAGTCCGCCGTCTGGAAGAACGACACTTTCAGGCGCTCCAGCAGTTCCGCAGGCACGCCGGTTTCGTGCATGGCCTGCTCCATGCAGGCTAGCCACTGGTCGCGCTCCAGAATGCCTATTTTGAAAGGCATGTGGCGGGCGCGCAGACGCGGATGGCCAAAGCGTTCAACGTAATGCTGCGGGCCACCCAGCCAGCCGCAGAGGAACCACTCCAGCTTTTGCCGTGCATCGGCCAAGTCTGTGCCGTGTGCGGCGCGCAGTGCGGCGTACTTCGGCTCCAGATCCATCAGGTCGTAAAAGCGCTCCACCAGCGCGTGGATGCGCTCTTCGCCGCCGATCCACTCGAAAGGCGTGCTGAAGGCGGGGGTGGGTTCGCTCATTCCTTGCGCAGGGCGGGAAAGAGGATGATGTCGCGGATGCTGGGGCTGTCGGTGAGCAGCATCATCAGGCGGTCAATGCCGATGCCGCAGCCGCCCGTGGGGGGCATGCCGTATTCGAGCGCGCGCACGAAGTCGTGGTCGTAGAACATGGCCTCGTCGTCGCCGCCGTCCTTGGCCGCTACTTGAGCGTGGAAGCGGGCGGCCTGGTCTTCGGCATCGTTCAACTCCGAGAAACCGTTGCCAAACTCGCGGCCCGTGATGTAGAGCTCGAAGCGCTCGGTGATCTCGGGGTTGGCATCGTTGGCGCGGGCCAGTGGCGAAATCTCGGTGGGGTGCTCCATCACGAAGGTGGGGTTCCACAGTTTCTCTTCCACCGTCTCCTCGAAGTACAGCACTTGCAGCTTGGCCAGCGTTTGCTTTGAGAGGGCGTGTTTTTCTTCGCTCATGCCGAGCTTTTTGAGCGCGGCGATCAGCCAGGCTGCGTCGTCCACATTCGCGCCAGCGTCGGTGTACTTCACGATGGCATCGCGGATGGTGATGCGCTCGAAGGGCGCTTCCAGATCAACCGGTTTGCCTTGGTAGCTCAGTTGCATGGTGCCAGCGGCCTTGATGGCGGCATCGCGGATGAGCTTCTCGGTGTAGTCCATCAGGTCCTGGTAGTTCCAGTAGGCCGCGTAGAACTCCATCATCGTGAACTCGGGGTTGTGTCGAACGCTGATGCCCTCGTTGCGGAAGTTGCGGTTGATCTCGAACACGCGCTCGAAACCGCCCACGATCAGGCGCTTCAAGAACAGCTCGGGCGCGATGCGCAGGTACATCTCCTGGTCGAGCGCGTTGTGGTGCGTCACGAAGGGGCGTGCGTTCGCGCCACCGGGGATGGGGTGGAGCATGGGTGTTTCGACTTCGAGGAAGCCATGCTGCACCATGAAGTCGCGAATGCCGCTCACGGCGCGGCTGCGGGCGGCAAAGCGCTTGCGGGCTTGCTCATCGGTGATGAGGTCCACATAACGCTGGCGGTATTTGATTTCCTGGTCGTGGATGCCGTGGAATTTGTCGGGCAGCGGGCGCAGGCTCTTGGTGAGCAAACGGATCGTTGTGGCTTTGATCGACAACTCGCCGGTCTTGGTCTTGAACAGCACGCCCTCGGCGGCCACGATATCGCCCAGGTCCCAGTGCTTGAACTCGGCGTGCGCCTCAGCACCCACGCCTTCGTCGTTGATGTACACCTGAATGCGCTCCGTCGCGTCTTGCAGCGTGGCAAAGCTGGCTTTGCCCATCACGCGTTTGAGCATCATGCGGCCACTCACGCTGACCTTGATGTTCTGCGGGTCCAGCTCTTCCTTGGTCTGCTCGCCCACGGCGGAGATGATTTCAGCCGCACGATGCTGGGGCTTGAAATCGTTGGGGAAGGCGATGCCCTTGGCGCGGATGCGGGCGAGTTTTTCGCGGCGCTCGGCCATCAATTGGTTTTCATCGGCGGCAACAGTCGCAGGGGCTGCGCCGTCGGCGCTGGTGAGAGTCTTGTCGGTCATGGGCGGTTTTCCGGGCTGCTGGCCGGAAACATCACCGGCTCGTGCGTGCAGCACAACCCCGTATTGTAATTTTTCAGCAGTGGCTTTTTGCTCCAGGCCGTGGAGCGTGGCCTCTAGTCAGCCGATCCGGTGCCAGCCCTGCGGCGAATGCTGAGTTTGTCGAGGATGTCGCCCACCAGTTCCAGCCGCATCAGCGGGCTGGGCATGGCCATGAGGCCTTGCTTGAGTTCGGGCTTGACGGGCAGCAGCTCGGCCCAGCGGTTGGCCACCCAGCCGCAGTCATCGAACTGGGCGGCTTCGGGTTTCCAGGTGAGGCGCTCGCTGGCCACGAGGTCGCGGCTGAGGGTTTCGAGCATCTGGCTGACATAGCGCAGATCGTCGGGGATGACGATGAAAGGGTCGGCCGCAATCTGCTCTACATCGGCTACCCATAAACCCGAGGGCAGGCAGCGGCTGGCGAGCACGCGAAAGCGCGACACGCCCGCGCACTGCGCATGCATGAGGCCGCTCTGGATGGGGGAGAGTGCCTCAATGGTGGCGAGCGTGCCGGTGTCGTGAAAGGCTTCAGACTCGCCGGGGCGGCGCACTTCCGACCCTTGTGTGAGCAAGACCACGCCAAAGGGTGCGCCCACCTCGTGGCACTTGCGCATCATGCTGAGATAGCGCACCTCGAACAGGCGCAGGCTGAGTTGCCCCTGCGGAAAGAGCGGACTGGCCAGCGGAAAAAGCGGCAGGTCCTTGAGTTGCAGCGGGGCTTGGGTGCTCAAGGCGTTTGCCGCTCAGAAAGCAGGGTCAATGAGGCGTGGGCAAAAAATCAGGCGTTCACCGCGTCGGCGCTCTTGCGTTGCAAAAGGGCCAGGGTGTTGGCGATGGTTTTGCGCAGTTCGCCGCGAGGCACGATCATGTCCACCGCACCTTTTTGCATCAGG
>JBJOKU010000118.1:0-5171 GCA_046045925.1 Pseudomonadota bacterium | reverse complement strand
AGCCGCACCAACGCAGGCCTCGACCAGATCAGCACCTTCCGCAAAACCATCGTCTACGAAAAACCGGGCGACCGCTTCATGGTGCTGCTCTCTGCGGGCAATTTGTCCATCAGCCAATCGGTGCGCGAGATTTTGCAAGTCGAGCAAATCCAGGACAGCGACGACAGCGAGCCCATCACCATCTGGAACGCCAAGAGCATGTTCGATGCCGTGCGCGTGCTGGGCAAGGCCGTGCGCCATGTGTACGAGCGCGATGCCGCGTCGCTCAAGCAGGCAGGTGTCGAGTTCAACGTGAGCCTGATTTTTGGTGGCCAGATCAAGGGCGAAGGCATGCGCCTGTTCAACGTGTACAGCGCGGGCAACTTCATCGAAGCCACCAGCGAAACGCCCTTCTTCCAGATTGGCGAAAGCAAGTACGGCAAGCCGATTCTCGACCGCGTGATCCAGCCCGAAACCCAGCTCGACGAAGCCGCCAAGTGCGTGCTGGTGTCGATGGACTCCACCCTCAAGTCCAACCTGTCGGTGGGTCTGCCGCTTGACTTGGTGGTCTATGAGAAGGACCAGTTCCAGTCAGACAAAATCGTCTGCATCGACGAATCCAACCCCTACTTCAAGATGCTGCACAACACCTGGGGCCAGCGCCTTCGAGAAGTCTTCGAAGGAATCGAAGACCCCACCTGGAACGGCGGCAAAACCGATGTGCCACTCATGGTTCCCACAACAAGCCGCCGGTCGGGCAGTCTCAGAAAAATCACCAACGAGTTTGAAAAGCTGATTTGAGGAAGCTCACCGATTCAACTCAGCGAGTTCAAACTGGCTGGACAAGGTTTCAATATAGTCCACCACATTCATTTGTTGAACTTTTTCCAGAAGCTCCTTAGTTTTTGCAACGTCCCCGTCATGTCGCGCTTTTTGAGCCATGTAGTAGTAGATTTCTGAGCGATTGCGCCATTCTGTCAACTTGCTATCTGACCTCCCTGCACGAAGTAGTTCTTGCTCTCCAATTTCTCCCTTGAGATGTCTGTAGATAGCCTTGGGCAATTCAGCAGAATTACTCATCTCGGGTAGATAATTTCGTTCGTAACCTGCAAAGTCGAGACCCGCTCGCATTGCGGCCATCTTCATGTTGATCAGTGCAAACCATTTGCTTTCTTCGCCCGCCTGTGCTCGGAATCGTTTCTCGAAGTTATCCAGTGCAGACTTGAAATTCCCCAAGTAATAGTCCGTCATGCCAAGAAACCGGAGTGTCTCTGCATCGGATGATCCAGCGGCATGTGCCCTGCTCAATTGGTCACGGGCCTCTAGGAACTTGCTCTGACCGAATAGAAATTGGCCTTTCGCACTTTGTAACTGAGCATCAGAAGGTCCATCCTGACGTAGGGCATCTTCAATCACGCTCAAAGCGGTCTTTTTATCGCCCATGAGGCTGTAATTGAATGCAATGTCCTGAAGATGCCGTCGGCGGCTCGCCCCATCTAGATCATAGGCAGCCATTTTGCGGCGTTGAAACTCTATGTCATTCTTATAGCGCCGCGCAACAAATGCGCTGAAATCGCGTTCCGACATTCTGCCGAAATCTCGCCGCATTGCTGTTGATTGCTGGATCGAGAACTCCTGCAACTCCTTTGACACCGGACGAAATCCGAACATCAGCTTTTCTCGGATCTTGGCCCGGGTTTGAACGCTGGACGCAATATCAGATGGAAGCAAGTAATCCCTCTTGAGTACCAGCTTTTGGAAGAATTCGGCTCCCCTTTCTCCCACACTGATTTCACGGCTGAAATCAATCAAACCGTCTCCCGTTTGGTCGTTGACCTGCTGCCGTGTATTACCCAAGTTTTCGTTGGCCTCAAGAATATCGCGGTGGGTTACGGTTGTTGGCATGCCGACCACAAAAGCGAGTCTCCTGTTGGGAGCAACATTCATGGTCAGCATGTCGAGTATCAAACCGGGCATCAATGCCAGCACAGGCAACTTATCGGGCTCACCAGAAAATCCGCCCTTGATGTCCGCTGTGTAGCGGATCGTGACTTCACCCTTGTGCGCGTCAATAGCCATACTTGGCTTTTCAACCACTGAAAAGCCTGGCTGGAAACGGACATGAGTTGCCAGCAATGTCTCCATGAACTGGTCAAAGCGCCCCTGATTACTGGCTGCTCGCGCATCCACTGCGAACCAACCTACAGCCCGCAGAGTTGCCTCCAATCTGGCTGGTTTGCTCAGGTTATCGAACCTATAACGAAAGACAGTATCAATACGGTTTCGTTCATGAAACCTTGCATCTACCACGGTCAAATCGGAGGTTCCGGGCTTGAGCACTAGGCCGTGCTCGTACAGCCCCATACTTCCTTTAGTAAGTGATACAGGCTGGAATGTCATGGTGGCATCCAACCAGAATGATTCCCCGTCAATGACGACCAAGACAATGGCGTGGTCAAATACCTGTGAACCGGGCAATCTCTCGGGTAGTTTTTGCCGCTGACTGGTGGACACAAGTACCGGATAGGCCTCATACCCCATGGCACGTACAAGAGTCACTAGCAGATAGGCCTTGTCCTTGCAGTCTCCATATCGCTTCCGGAAAACTTCACTGGGAACATGCGGGAGATACGCGTTGGTTCCGATACTCTCTGAGAGGTAGCGAATTTCCTCTTGCACGAAGTGCAACGCATTCGCAACTTGTTCTTCAGGCAGTTGGGAACTGGACTTGAATTTACGGGCGAGTTCAAGAACCTCTCCTGGATTTCTATCCTCTTGCGCAAACAACTTGAGTCCCCAGTCAACCACCTCCGCCCAGTTTGCGTATTCGCTGTACTGCACAAACGACTCAGGGTAATCCCAAAACGGTGCCCGCGCCTCTAATTCGTACGGAGCCACTTGGCTGATTTCGGTCAGATACTCCACGCCAGCCGATGTACGACTCTCTTTGGGTGGAACGGCGTTCAGAAAAGTCTTGAACTGCAAAGGCCTGTTGACATCTGTCAGCACACGGCTTCTGTATTTGTCTTTATGAAGTGCCCCGCTTTGTGCCAAATTCAACCGGATCTTTTTCCCAAGTATGGGGTTGTCGCCGTCGATAGAATACGCAAAATCGAGCACGTCGCCGATTCGCAAGTCGCGTACTGGCATAAAGACCTTGACGTAGCCCGTCAATACACGTTGATCCCAACCCTTTTCCTCGCGAGCCAGCTTCAAGGCAGCGGCATCCAGGCGATTCAATTTACTGCCTTGCCGATAGATGTCGACATGGTGCAACGATGACTTGTTGAAGACAGAACTGAACGAGAAGTTGATTTCACCCAGCTGTTTGAGGGTTTCTTGATCTCTAATGAGAACAATATTCCTTATGAACGTGGAGTTGTTGCCGCTCCTGTAATTGATCTGTATGTCCTCAAACAGAAACTTGCTCTTATCCGTATCAGATGTCTGATGCTTCGACAACGAAGCCGGTTGAACTGTACTTCCCAAAACCCATTCGGGAGTTTTGGAAAGCGAGATTTCGTATTGCCCCGACTTGACGCGGCTTGTCGCCGCATTGGCGGCAACCATGAACACCACCAAACCCAACGTGCACAGATACTTTAAGACGTGTCTCATCTTCCTCTCCCTATTGAACATACTACAGACCAGATAGTGTAATTCTCAAGCCGCCCAAGACACCCAGCCTGTCAAACTCGTCAGAAGCACCACCAAGCCAAAGGCGATGCGGTACCAGGCAAACGCCACGAAGCTGTGCGTGGCGATGTAGCGCAAAAGCCATTTCACGCAGAACCAAGCGCTGATGAAGCTCACCACGCTGCCCACCGCAAAGAGCGGCAAATCTGCGACGGAGAGCAAGGCTCGCTCCTTGTAGAGGCTGTATGCGCCTGCACCGATGAGGGTGGGGATGGCGAGAAAAAAAGAAAAGTCCGTGGCAGCCTTGCGCGACAAGCCCAGCAGCATGCCGCCAATGATGGTGGCTCCGGAGCGGCTCGTGCCCGGGATCATGGCCACACACTGCACCAGCCCCACCTTGATGGCATCGAGCGGGCTCATGTCGTCCACATTGCTGATGCGCACGGCGCTGGCCTGTGCGGCCTGGCGGCGCTCGGCCCACAGGATGATGAAGCCACCGATGATGAAGGTGCTGGCCACCACGGTGGAGTTGAACAGGTGGGCCTTGATGGCCTTGCCAAAGAGCAAGCCCAGAATCACCGCCGGAAAAAACGCAATCAGCACATTGAGCGAGAAGCGTTGCGCCTGCTTTTGGGTGGGCAAGTCACGCACGGTTTGCCAGATTTTTTGCCAATAGACGAGGATCACCGCAAAGATGGCCCCGGTCTGGATGGCGATGTCAAACACCTTGGCCTTGTCGTCGTGAAAGCCCAGCAACTCACCCGCCAGAATGAGGTGGCCGGTGGATGAAATCGGCAGAAATTCGGTGAGCCCTTCGACCACGCCCATGATGGCGGCCTTGATGAGCAATGCAATGTCCATGAGTGACTTTCTCTACTTGATCGTGTTCTGAGTGGAGCGACTCAGCGGGGGTTAACGGCTTGGCGTTCCACCCAGCCTTGAATGATACGGTTCAGCGCCTGCACGCCCTCGGTGAGCGCCGCCGGGCCGGGCTGCAAGATGATGGGTGACTTGATTTCGTGCAGCTCGCCATTCACCACCGCAGGCACGCCCGCCCAGCCTTCACGGGCAGCCACCTGCTCGGGCCGGAATTTCTTGCCGCACCACGAGCCGATGATGATGTCGGGCGCACGTCGCACCACCTCCAGCGGGTCCGCAATGATGCGGTTCTTGCCCAGTGACTGCACGCGCAGCTCTGGAAAAATATCCACGCCACCGCACAACTCCACAAGCTCGCTCACCCACTGGATACCGCTGATTTGCGGAACGTCCCACTCTTCAAAGTACACACGGGGCTTGCGCTTGTACTGCGCCGACTGTGCCGCGATGGCTTGCAGGCCCTGCGCGAGCTGGCCAGTGTAGGTGCGGGTTTTGTCGGCCTCGCCGATCATGCCGCCCAGCAGGTGCATCATGTCGAAGATCTGCGTGACCGAGCGCTGGTTGAAGGTGTGCACCGCCACTCCGGCGCGAATGAGGGCCGACACGATGTCGGCCTGCATGTCGGAGAAGGCCAGCACCAGGTCGGGCTGCAACTCCAGAATCTTGTCGATCTTGGC
>JBJOKU010000117.1:0-5277 GCA_046045925.1 Pseudomonadota bacterium | reverse complement strand
GGCTGGAATAATCTCGCCTTCCCCAGCGTGGGCATGCCCAATGTGCTGTGGGAGCTGCAAGGTGAGCGCAAGCCCATCTACGAAGAAGTCGAAAGCCATGGACACAAGACCCAGGTTTTCAAGGGCTTTGAACAAACCAAGCCTGGCAGCATGACTTCTGCCCAGTACGACCAGGCCGTTGGCGATCTCGTCAACTACATGCAATGGATGGCCGAGCCCGCCGCAAAAGACCGCGTTCGCGTGGGTGTCTGGGTGCTGCTGTTCCTGGCTGTCTTCTTCATCTTTGCCTGGCGCCTGAACGCTTCGTTCTGGAAAGACGTCAAGTAATTTCTATCTTTTGAACCCGTGAGGCCGCAGCGTGAAAGTGCTGTGGCCTTGCTCTTTTTCAGGAGCGTCCCGCCATGATGGTGCTGTACTCTGGAACAACCTGCCCTTTCTCCCACCGCAGCCGTTTTGTGCTGTTCGAAAAAGGCATGGATTTTGAAATCCGCGATGTTGACCTCTACAACAAACCCGAAGACATCAGTGTCATGAACCCCTATGGCCAGGTGCCCATCCTGGTTGAGCGCGACCTGATCCTGTACGAGTCGAACATCATCAATGAATACATCGACGAGCGCTTTCCCCACCCCCAGTTGATGCCCGGTGACCCCGTGGATCGTGCCCGTGTGCGCCTGTTCTTGCTCAACTTCGAAAAAGAACTGTTCACGCATGTGTCCACGCTGGAAAACCGTGCCATGAAAGGCAATGAGAAAGTCCTTGAAAAGGCTCGTTCACACATTCGCGACCGGCTCACGCAGCTTGCCCCCGTGTTTCTCAAGAACAAATACATGCTGGGTGACAACTTCTCCATGCTTGACGTGGCAATTGCCCCGTTGCTCTGGCGCTTGGACCATTACGGCATCGAGCTGAGCAAGAACGCAGCCCCGCTTCTGAAGTACGCTGAACGCATCTTCTCGCGCCCGGCCTACATTGAAGCGCTGACACCCTCCGAAAAGGTGATGCGCAAATAAGCGTTTGCCACAGATACCCGGATGACGAAGATGACTACGCTTGCCGAGCAACCCAGCTCCACACGTCCTTATCTGATCCGGGCGATCTATGAGTGGTGTACAGACAACGGGCTCACTCCCTATTTGGCCGTTCATGTCGATGCGATGGTGCGTGTTCCCATGGAGCACGTCAAAGACGACGAAATTGTTCTCAACATCAGTTTCGATGCCACCAGTGGCCTGAAGCTTGGCAATGATTTGATCGAATTCAAGGCCCGTTTCTCGGGAACAGCCAGGGACATCTCTGTTCCTGTCGATCATGTCATCGCCATCTACGCCAGGGAAAACGGGCAGGGAATGGCATTTCCTGCTCCCAACACGGCACATGCCGATCTCCAAGCCCAGACCGCCGGCACCAGTGCTGAAATCTTGCCAATGGAGTTGGGTCAGCCCTCTGGTACGGGCCGGCCTGCTGAGCAGGCCCCTGTTTCAGTCAGTCCCGTCAAACTCGTCAGTGCCGATAAACCGGATACCCCAGACGAGGATCCGCCGCCTGACGGCCCCAAGCCGGGTGTCCGCCCCATTCTCAAGCGTGTCAAGTAAGCAGTTGCGGCCCAAAATGGCAGTTCTACACGTTAGAATGCACCCCGCGCCGGTTTAGCTCAGGGGTAGAGCACCCGCCTTGTAAGCGGTAGGTCGTCAGTTCAAATCCGACAACCGGCACCAAATCAAATCCATCCCGGTCAACGTGCTACTACTTGTAACTTGATCCGGATTGCGCTAACCTTCCACCCCCCGTTGAGCAAGCGAGCCTGCAAGAGCGGGCACAGCTGTTTGAGTTTGGAAGCGCTGGCGCTGGTGTTGACCAGCAAGCACCAGGAGCTGCCGTCCCACGAGCCAGCACGGATTTGTGCGTGCAAACCAAGTGGAATCAGTGGCAGGACGCGTGTGAGCATCTTTTGCGACTCCTCAGCCCGGGCCATCAGGCCCGAGAGAACAGGGGCAAGCCGGGTTGCTTGTTGCAAAGTGATGGCCTGGTGGTTACGAGACACGACGCTATTGGAGATAAAACAATGCATTTGATTATCACGGATGCCTGGATGGCCAAGCGGCGTGCCATTCATTTGAGTGGTGTCCAACTGCTGATGGCGGGTCTTGCCGCTTCACTGGCACTCATGCTCACAGCGGCCGGTCTCTACCACTGGGTTTTCCTCAAAGGTGCACGCGAAGGATGGCCTGTCATCGGATCGCTTGTCAAGATGATGGTTCAGGATGAATTTGATCAACGTGACCGTTTCATGCGTGAAAACATCGATGCCATGGCCAAGCGGCTTGGTGAGATGCAGGCCCGCATGACCCAGCTTGATGCCTTGAGTGAAAGAGTGTCCAGCCTGGCGGGCATCAATCTTTCCGAGGTGAAGCCCAAGGCGGGCAGTGGTGGCCTTCTGGTGGGCAGCCGCCCGCTCACTTCAGATGAAATGCAGTCTGCCCTCGCGCAAATCGAAGAGTTGACGCACAAGAAGGTTGACTTGCTTACAGTGGTCGAATCACGCTTGTTTGACCAGAAAATCAAGAAAATGATGATCCCCACCCAAATGCCGGTAGCCAACGCACCGCTGGGTTCTGGATTCGGTTGGCGCATTGATCCATTTACAGGCACCAGCGCACTGCACACCGGAATGGATTTCCAGGCTGAGGTGGGGGCCCCCATCCTTGCAGCGGCTGGGGGCATTGTGGTGACGCAGGAGCGTCATCCGGCCTACGGCAACATGATCGAAGTGGATCACGGAAACCAGCTCATCACGCGCTATGCCCATGCCTCATCGGTGTATGTGAAAAAAGGCGACCTGATCAAGCGTGGACAAAAGATCGCCGCAGTCGGCACCACGGGCCGCTCGACAGGGCCTCATTTGCACTTTGAGGTGCTGGTGCAAGGTGTCCCGCAAAATCCGCAAAAATTCCTGGCGGCTGGGCAGAACCTGGGTAGCACGCAGACCGCGCATGCCCACCCCGCCACTGCCCCGATCAAGCGGTAAAATTCACCGGTTTGCCCCGCCCGTGCTTGGCACGGTGTCGCACCTGCTCAACTTACCGAGGAATGATGCAGAGCCCGCATGTCGGACATGCGGGCTTTGACACTTGTTATGGCCTTCAATTTCCTGACCAAAATTTTCGGCAGTCGCAACGAACGACTGCTCAAGACCTATCGCAAAGCTGCCGCGCAGATCAACAGCCTTGAGCCGCGCTTCGAATCGCTGAGCGACGGTGAGTTGCAGGGCAAGACGCAAGAGTTCAGGGGGCGTCTCGAAAACGGCGAGACCCTCGATCAACTGCTGCCCGAGGCTTTTGCGGTAGTTCGCGAAGCCTCCAAGCGCGTGATGAAGATGCGCCATTTCGATGTGCAGCTCATGGGCGCAATGGCGTTGCACCAAGGCAAGATTGCCGAAATGCGCACGGGCGAGGGCAAAACCCTTACCGCCACGCTGGCCGTCTATCTCAATGCCCTGCCCGGCAAAGGCGTGCACGTCGTGACGGTGAACGATTACCTCGCCTCGCGTGATGCGCAATGGATGGGCCGTCTCTACAGCTTCCTCGGCCTCACAGTGGGCATCAACCTGCCCCATATCAGCCGTGAAGAAAAGCAGGCTGCGTACAACGCCGACATCACCTACGGCACCAACAACGAGTACGGTTTTGACTACCTGCGGGACAACATGGTCTATGAGGCGGTTGACCGTGTTCAGCGCAAGCTCAATTACGCCATTGTTGACGAGGTGGACTCCATCCTCATCGACGAGGCCCGCACACCGCTCATCATCAGCGGACAGGCAGAAGACCACACCGCCCTTTATGTGGCACTCAACCAGATCGTTCCGCTGTTGACACGGCAAGAAGGCGAAGCAGACCCCATCACAGGCGCAGGGGTCACCAAACCTGGCGACTTCACCGTGGATGAAAAGACCATGCAGGTCTTTCTCACCGAGCAGGGTTATGAGAATGCCGAGCGCGTCCTCGCGCAAATCGGCCTCATTCCCGAGGGTGCGTCGCTCTACGATCCCGCCAACATCGCGCTGGTGCACCACCTCTATGCCGGCCTGCGTGCGCATCACCTCTTCCACCGGGATCAGCACTACGTGGTGCAAAACGGCGAAGATGGCCCCGAGATCACCATCGTCGACGAATTCACGGGCCGACTCATGACGGGACGCCGCTGGAGCGATGGCCTGCACCAGGCCGTCGAAGCCAAGGAAGGCGTGCCCATCCGTGCTGAAAACCAGACCATGGCTTCCATCACGTTCCAGAACTACTTCCGTCTCTATGGCAAGTTGTCTGGCATGACGGGCACCGCTGACACCGAGGCCTACGAATTCCAGGAAATCTACGGTCTCGAAACCGTGGTCATTCCGCCCAACCGCGTGAGCAGCCGTGACGACCAGCTCGACCGCGTCTACAAAACCACGCAAGAAAAATACAAGGCTGCCATCGACGACATCCGCGAGTGCAACCAGCGCGGCCAGCCCGTGCTGGTGGGCACGTCGTCCATCGAGAACTCGGAGATCATCGCGAGCCTGCTCACGCAGGCAGGCCTGCCCCATCAGGTGCTCAATGCCAAACAGCACGCCCGCGAGGCCGAAATCATTGCCCAGGCAGGCCGAAGCGGCATGATCACCATTGCCACCAACATGGCCGGTCGAGGCACCGACATCGTGCTCGGTGGCAACGTCGAGAAGATGATCGACGCGATGAATACCGACGAGTCGCTTGACGCATCCACCCGTGTTGCCAAGGCCGAAGAACTGCGCAACACCTGGAAAGCCGAGCACGAGAAAGTGGTGGCCCTGGGGGGCTTGCGCATCATCGCCACCGAGCGCCACGAGTCGCGCCGCATCGACAACCAGTTGCGTGGCCGCTCTGGCCGCCAGGGCGACCCCGGCTCCTCGCGCTTCTACCTCAGCCTTGACGATCCGCTCATGCGCATCTTCGCGGGTGATCGCGTCAAGGCCATCATGGACCGCCTGAAAATGCCCGAGGGCGAAGCCATCGAGGCTGGCTTGGTGTCGCGCAGCATCGAAAGTGCGCAACGCAAAGTCGAAGCGCGCAATTTCGATATTCGCAAGCAACTGCTCGAATACGACGATGTGTCCAATGACCAGCGCAAGGTCATTTACCAGCAGCGCAATGACATCCTTGATGCAAGCGAACTCAACGCACAGATCCGCAGCCTGCGCGAGGGCTGTTTCACCGACATCGTGCGCCAGTACGTGCCCGTGGAGTCGGTAGAAGA
>JBJOKU010000116.1:0-5285 GCA_046045925.1 Pseudomonadota bacterium | reverse complement strand
AGTCTGCCCGCGTGATGAAGCAGGCCGTGGCGCACCTCGTGCCCTACATCGAGGAAGAAAAGCGCCAGCAGCAAGCTGCGGGTCTGGACGTGCGCTCCAAGGGCAAGATCATCATGGCCACGGTCAAGGGCGACGTGCACGACATCGGCAAGAACATCGTCACCGTGGTGCTCCAGTGCAACAACTTCGAAGTGGTGAACATGGGCGTGATGGTGCCCTGCCACGAAATCCTTGCCAAGGCCAAGGAAGAGGGCGCGGACATCATCGGCCTGTCGGGCCTCATCACCCCTTCGCTCGAAGAGATGCAATACGTCGCGGGCGAGATGCAGAAAGACAGCTACTTCACCAGCCGCCAAACGCCGCTGATGATCGGCGGCGCGACCACCAGCCGTGTGCACACGGCGGTGAAAATCGCGCCCCATTACGAAGGCCCGGTGGTCTATGTGCCCGACGCCTCGCGCAGCGTGAGCGTGGCGCAGGGGCTGCTGTCGGATTCGTCGCCGCAGTTCCTCGCCGAGTTGCGTACCGACTACGACAAGGTGCGCCAGCAGCACGCCAACAAAAAGCAAACGCCGCTGTGGACGCTCGACAAGGCGCGGGCCAACAAGTGGCTGCCTTCCCCCGCTCGCCCTGAGCCTGTCGAAGGGCAGGCTTCGACAGGCTCAGCCCGAACGGAAGCGCAAGCCTGGGCTGGCTACACGCCTGCCAAGCCCAAGTTCATTGGCCGACGCGTGTTCAAGAATTTCGACCTGGCCGAGGCCGCCCGCTACATCGACTGGGGCCCCTTCTTCCAGACCTGGGATTTGGCCGGGGCCTACCCCGCCATCTTGCAAGACGAGGTGGTGGGCGAGCAGGCCCGCAAGGTGCTGGCCGACGGCCAAGCCATGCTGCAAAAAATCATCGATGGCCGCTGGCTCACGGCCAACGCGGTGGTGGGCATTTACCCCGCCAACGCGGTCAACGAGGACGACATCGCGCTCTATGCCGACGAGTCGCGCAGCGCTCCAGTGCTGGTGTGGCACGGGCTGCGCCAGCAGGCGGAAAAACAGGTCATCGACGGGGTGACCCGCCCCAGCCGCTGCCTCTCGGACTTTGTTGCTCCGCAGGGAGCCGCCTCCGACTACGTGGGCGTGTTTGCCGTCACGGCGGGCATTGGCGCGGAGAAAAAAGAGCAGCAGTTCATCGCCGCCAATGACGACTACTCCGCCATCCTGTTCAAGGCGCTGGCCGACCGCTTGGCCGAGGCCATGGCCGAGTGCATGCACGAGCGCGTGCGCAAGGATTTGTGGGGCTACGCAGCCAACGAGTCGCTGGGCAACGCCGAGCTGATTGCCGAGAAGTACCAAGGCATCCGCCCCGCGCCCGGCTACCCGGCCTGCCCCGACCACCAGGTCAAGCGCGCCATGTTCGAGCTGCTGCAAGCGGGCGAAATCGGCATGAGCCTCACCGAGAGCCTGGCCATGTGGCCCGCCGCCAGCGTGAGCGGCTTCTACTTGGCCCACCCCGAGAGCACCTACTTCAACGTGGGCCGCATCGGCAACGATCAGTTGCAAGATTTGTCAGCCAGAAGTGGCGTGAAAGTGGAAGAATTGAGCCGCTGGCTCGCGCCCAACCTCTGAGCCCCACTTTGACACAGGAGACGTCATGAGCAAACCCACCGATCAGTTCGCAGGCCTCGCCACACTCGTGCCCGGCTTTGATTTCCTGAAATCGCTCACGCAGGGCGCAGCCAAGGCACCCGGCCTTTCGAGCTGGGTCGCCCCCACGCTCAACATCGAAGACCTGGAAAAGCGCATCGCCGAACTCAAGGCCGTGCATTTCTGGCTGGAGCAAAACTCCAAGGCGTTGGCCGCCACCATCCAGGCCCTCGAAGTGCAGAAGATGACGCTCGCCACCCTCAAGGGCATGAACGTCAGCATGAGCGAGCTGGCCAATGCTTTCAAGTTGCCCGAGTCCGAGGCCGCCCCGGTCAACCCCTTTGCGAAACCGGCAGCCAAGTCTGAGCCGAAACCCGAGCCCAAGCCAGAGCCCAAACCCGCAGCGAAAAAGCCCAAGGCCAAACCTGCCGCCAAGGCCGCCGATGCCACCCCCGCCGCCGGGCTGGTGGACCCCATGCAGTGGTGGAACTCGCTGGGCTCGCAGTTCCAGACGATTGCCAACAACGCCATGAAAGACATGCCGGCCATGCCCGACATGCTCAAGGCTGCTGCCGGCGAATCCAAGCCTGCCGCCAAGAAGGCCGCCCGCAAAACTTCGAAATAAGCGGCTTTGGCGGAATGGCAGCTTCAAGAACGAAGTGCAACAAAGACAAACCCGGGGGTAGGTGGCTGAGGGTGCGTTGGCATCATGGCCGCTTTAACCGCCAAGTCGAAGTTGCCCGATGTACAAGCACCTCAGCCGTGAGATTGCCCGTGGGCGAGGCCTGCGGGGCTTACCGCGCCCAGCAGGCCTTCACCAAGGCGCAAGGGCAGGCCAAGCGCAGCTGCAACGCAGTGCGCGTAGCGGCGTGGGTCTGGCCGCACGGGACAGACGCGGTCAAATCCCCCACCGATGCCCGATCAGCCAGCGCCCGGCCCATGTGGAGCAGCGCAAGCGGATTGGCCACTGGGAGGGCGACACCGTCATTGGGGCAGCGCACCAGCAGGCGGTGCTCACCCTGGTGGAACGCAAGAGCGGGTTTGCCCAGATCGTCAAGGTCAGCCACAAGTCTGCCGACCTGGTGAGTCAGGCCATTGAGGACAAACTCAAGCCGCTGGCGGCCAGGGTCAAGACCCTGACGGTGGACAACGGCAAGGAGTTTGCCTACCACCAGATGGTTGACCAGACACTGGGCATCCAGACCTACTTTGCCGATCCGTACAGCAGCTGGCAGCGGGGGAGCAACGAGAACTTCAACGGGCTGCTGCGCCAGTACATCCCCAAGAAGCGCCGCATGGACACCGTCTCAGACGAGGAGTTGGCTATGATCCAGAACAGGTTGAACCACCGCCCCCGCAAGCGGCTCGGCTTCAAAACCCCTCACGAGGTGTTCTACGCCTCGTTCAAGCGTGTTGCACTTCGTGCTTGAAGCTGCCTTTAAGAATTACTTTCACATGCTTTTCAACTCTTACAGTTTCATTTTCCTGTACCTGCCAATAACGTTTGCAGGCATGTTCATACTGGCAAAGCACAGCCATCGTCTGGCGGCGCTGTGGCTGGCGCTGGCATCGCTAACCTTCTATGCTGTGTGGGATGTGCGCTTTGTCATGTTGCTGTTGGGCTCAATTGGCTTTAATTACGGCGCGGGTTATTTGATAGGCTTGCGACGCGAAGCTGGTCACGCCAAGCAGTTGCTGGCGGGGGCTATCGGCATCAATCTTGCCCTGCTGGCCTATTTCAAATACACCAACTTCTTCATCGCCTTGACAAATGAGGCTTTTGGTGCACACCTTCCAGCGCTAAACATCATCCTGCCGCTGGGCATTTCGTTTTTTACTTTCACACAAATTGCCTTTTTGGTAGACGTGTATCGAGGCATTGCCCGAGAAGCCAACTTCATACACTACGTGCTGTTTGTTACTTGGTTCCCCCATCTGATTGCCGGGCCAGTTCTACACCATAAACAGATGATGCCGCAGTTTGCCGGCCCCGCCACCTACCGTATTAACAGCGAACATGTGTCAGTGGGATTGACCATCTTTGTCCTGGGTTTGGCCAAAAAAGTTTTGATTGCCGACACACTAGCCGAATACGCCACGCCAATTTTTAACGCAGCCCGCGATGGCCATGTGCTGATGCTGTTTGAGGCTTGGACTGGTGCGCTTGCCTACACCCTGCAGTTGTACTTTGACTTCTCGGGCTATTCGGACATGGCGATTGGCCTGTCACTGATGTTCAACATCCGACTGCCACTCAATTTTGATTCACCATACAAAGCCACCAACATCATTGAGTTCTGGCGGCGCTGGCACATGACGTTGTCGGCTTTTCTGAGGGACTACCTGTATTTCACGTTGGGTGGCAATCGCAAAGGCTCGGCGCATCGCTATATCAACCTGATGGCCACTATGCTGCTCGGCGGCTTGTGGCACGGTGCCGGATGGACATTTCTGGTTTGGGGTGGCTTGCATGGCTTCTACTTGATGATCAACCACGGTTGGCGTGCCTTCAAGGTGCGACTGGGCTGGGGCGATGGCGGCGGCCTTGCCAAGCTAGGCGCTGGTGCACTGACCTTTCTGGCTGTTGTGGTGGCATGGGTGTTCTTCAGGGCCGACAGCTTGGGCACAGCCGGATCAATTCTGTCGGGAATGGCAGGGCTGAATGGGGTGTCGCTGCCAATATCTATGGAGTCGCGAATTGCATCCATAATGAACCATAGTCAAATAAATCTTGTCTTTGATGGACTACTTCCACATATTACTCAAAGTAAAGACAGAGTTGTTTGCACAACTCTTATCGCCTGCTTAACTTTAGTATGGATGTTCCCGAATACGCAACAAATAGTAAAAAATTACGATCAATTGTTGAGCCCCAAGCCCTGCATAACAATGAAAACGATAGTCACTCAAAACCGAGGCATTATTCGTGGGTTTGTTTTTAATTTTCCACACTTATCAGGAATTTTGTGCGGCGTACTGTTCGCATTTTGTGTATTAAATTTCACTAAGATCAGCGAGTTTTTATATTTTCAATTCTAGCTATGAGTGACGCACGCGCTTACCTTCGTGGTTTTGTAATTGGGGCAACAGTTGTTGCGTTGCCATTTCTGATGGCTTTTTTCTTGCTTAAATATATTGGGGAAATTGGAATAGATTTTGTAATCAAAAGACAACTTGAGTCTCAGTCGGGCGATATATTGTTTTTAAGCGGTTTGAACCAAGATTTTTTAGATTACAAACTAAATCTTGCAAAGAAGAGAAGCTCTGAAATTGTTGCGCTTGGATCGAGCCGTGCTATGCAAGTGCGTGAACAGTTTTTTAACGGATCATTTACCAATATGGGCGGCGCTATCGGTTCTGCTGCAGGGTTGCAACTTCTAGCCAATCAAATTGGATTGCAAAAAGCGATACACCCCAAGACTGCGATATTGTTTATTGATCCTTGGTGGTTTAACAAGAAAGATGCAGGTATCTTTTTAACTACGCCTGAGTTGCCAAAGTTTCCCGATATGATATCTGTGAGTATATTTTCCGGCGCAGTTAAGGCGTTTGCTAGGGACACTCTGCAAAACCAAGGGTGATTCCGACTGGCAAGAACGGGGCTGAAAGAAGAAGATCAAGGCATGACACAAGAGAACTTTGACTTTG
>JBJOKU010000115.1:0-5287 GCA_046045925.1 Pseudomonadota bacterium | reverse complement strand
ATGCCGCGTGAGCCGTAGGCCAAACTCAGTTGCCGCACCACATTCACCAGCGCGGCATTCGCCACCCCGGCGCTGGCGGCATACGCCGTGGGCTCAAGCCCGTAGTGCCCGCCAATGGCCACGATGCGCGAGCCTGCCTGCATGCGGGCATCGGCTGCACGCACGAGCCGCAGCAAGCCGCCCACCTTGGTGTTGACGGCAGCAGTCATGGTGGCGGTGGGCGCTTCAAGAATGCCGCCCGCCACCGTCACGCCGGGGCCGTGCACCACCATGCGCACGGGCAGGTTGATGGCGGCTTTGAGCGATTCGATGGCTTCGTCCTGATCCATGTCGGCCTGGCACGCACGCACACCGGGGCAAGTGGCCGCCAAATCCTGGAGCGACTCGGCCCGGCGAGCCACGGCAAGGACTTCCAGCCCTTGCGCAGCCAAACCGCGCACGATGTGCTGGCCAAAGGCTCCCGTGGCTCCCACCACAATGGCGCATTCGCTGCGCTGTGCACCCATGGCTCAGCGCCCCAGGTCTTTGGCGGTCTTGCCGGCAATGCCCCAGTTTTCCTTGGGCATGTCATGGATCCAGACGCGGACGTTTTCGCGCGGTGCATCCACGGCCTCAACCATGGCCTGCGTGACCTTTTCAATCACTGCTTTCTTTTGCTCTTCAGTGCGTCCTTCGAGCAGATAAATTTGTACGAACGGCATGTGTGTCTCCTAGCCAAAAAATCACTCTGGTTTGATGTGGCCTCAGTGGGTGGCTTCAGCACGCTGGCGGGCCAGGGTCATGGCTGTGTCTTCAATCATGTCTTCCTGACCGGCAATCATCTTCTTGCGTCCGAGCTCAAGCAGGATGTCACGGGCCGGCACACCAAAGCGTGCAGCAGCTCGCTTGGCATGCAACAGAAAGGTTGAATACACACCAGCGTAGCCCAGCGTCAGGGAATCGCGATCCACGCGCACCACCCGCTCGGTCATCATGGGAAAGATCACCTCTTCGGCCACGTCCATCAGCTTGAACAAGTCCACGCCCGTTTCGATGCCCATGCGCTCACAGACCGCCAGCAGCACCTCCAACGGCGTATTGCCTGCACCCGCGCCCAGACCGGCAACCGATGCGTCAATGCGGCTTGCGCCTGCGGCGATGGCGGCTATTGAGTTGCTGATCCCGAGGGCCAGATTGTGGTGGCCGTGAAAACCAATTTCGGTTTCGGGCTTGAGCACATTCTTGAGAGCCAGGACGGCATTCGTCACGTCTTCAGGCAGCATGTAGCCTGCCGAATCGGTGACGTAAATGGTCTGGGCGCCGTAGCTCTCCATCAGCTTGCCCTGCTGGGCCAGGCCTTCGGGGCTGTTGAGGTGCGCCATCATCAGGAAGCCGGTGGTGTCCATGCCGAGTTTTCTGGCATAAGCAATGTGCTGAGGCGAGGTGTCGGCCTCGGTGCAATGGGTGGCAACGTGCACGCTGCGTGCGCCGCAGTCAAATGCGGATTGCAGTTCTTTCATCGTGCCCAGACCGGGAATGAGCAACACCGAGACTTTGGTGCGCTCCACCACCGAGCACACGGCGTTGAGGTATTCCTCGTTGGTCGCCATTGCGAAGCCGTGTTGCAGCGAGTTGCCGCCCATGCCCGCGCCGTGCGAGACCTGGATCATGGGCACGCCAGCGGCATCGAGTGCCTTGGCGACATTGACCATTTGTTCTACCGAGATTTGCTCGCGCTTGGCATGCATGCCATCACGCAGACACATGTCGTGCAGCATTACTTTGCGGCCCTTGAGATTCATTGCTGTCATTTCGTTCTCCTTGGGATTCAAGCGGCAACGGCGGTTGGCTGAAGCTCAAGCGTTCCGTTCAGGATTTCTTCCGCGAACATTTCGGCGGTGCGGCTAGCGGCAGCAGTCATGATGTCCAGGTTGCCCGCATAGGTCGGCAGATAGTCGCCCAGCCCCTTGACCTCCATGAAGACGGCAACCCGCTTGCCATCAAACAACGGCCCATTGACGAGGCGGTAGCCTGGCACGTATTTCTGAACCTCTTCGATCATGCTCAGGATCGAAGCCGTGATCTTTTCCTGATCAGGCTCGTCCTCGGTGAGGCACTGGATGGTGTTGCGCATGATGAGCGGGGGCTCGGCTGGGTTGATGATCGCCAGGGCCTTGCCTTTCTTGGCTCCGCCAATGCGCTCAATCGCGTCCGAGGTGGTGTAGGTGAACTCATCGAGATTGGCCCGCGTTCCCGGACCAATCGACTTGGAAGCCAGGCTGGCCACGATCTCTCCGTAATTCACGGGCTGCACCCGGCTGATGGCATAAACAATCGGAATGGTGGCCTGCCCTGCGCAAGAGATCATGTTGACATTCATCTCCGCCTTGGCCGTGTGCTCCTTCAGGTTCACGGGAGGCACACACAAGGGGCCGATGGCCGCTGGCGTGAGGTCGATCATCAGCACACCCAGCTCATTGAGCTTGCGGCTGTTTTCGGGATGCACGTAGGCACTGGTGGCATCAAACGCAATCTGGATGCCATCGGCCTTGACGTGGGGCAGCAAACCATCCACCCCCTCGGCGGTGGTCTTCAGGCCCATTTCGCGGGCTCGCACCAGGCCATCGGAGTTGGGGTCGATGCCCACCATCCACACTGGATCGAGCACCGGGCTGCGCTTGAGCTTCATCAGCAAGTCGGTGCCGATGTTGCCGGAGCCGATGAGGGCGCATTTGATTTTTTTCATCTTTGCTTCCTTGTCAAAAAATTCACCGGTTGGACCAGCTACAACTGTCAATTTCCAGCCTCGTGTTTGCCCACCTTCCAACCCGACGTGGCAAGGTGCTCGTTGGCCAAGTTCAAAGGCTCGGGCTCCAGGGTGGTGGCCATGGAGTCATTCCACCGGTTGAAGAATCCGAACAGGGCAATCACCCCCAGAATCTCCACAACCTGCCCCTCGCTCCAGTGCTCGCGCAATCTGGCAAACAGGGAATCGTCCACATCGTTGGGCTGGCTGGCTGCGGCAAAGGCAAAGTCAATCGCCACGCGCTCTGCTTCGGTGTACAGGGGGCTGCTGCGGTAATCGGGCAATGCCGCGAGCTTGTCCGCACTCACGCCGTGGCGCATGGCACTGGTGCCGGTGTGGGCGCGGCAGTACATGCAGCCCGCCGCCATGCTGGCTGTGTGTCCGAGCAAGCGCTTGAGGCCCAGATCCACCTCGCCCTTGGGGTCATAGACACCGCGAGACAGAGCAATCAAGCCTTTGGCCAGTGACGGTCGTCGCGCCATGGTCAGCAAACTGTTGGGGACAAACCCCAGCGTGCGTTCGAAAAAGGCAAAGTCGTCGTCGAGTTCTGCCACGGCATTGCGGGGTAGCGGTTCAAGTCGGGCCATGATGAATGTCTCCTGTTGAAATCGGGTCACACCAAGCTGCGCACCACACCACCGTCCACCCGCAAGGCGGCTCCGGTGGTGGCAGCAGCGAGCGGGCTGCACAAATAAGTCACCAGTGATGCCACTTCTTCAGGCTTGGCAAAGCGCTGGATCAGCGAGGTGGGGCGGGCTTCGGCGAAGAATTTTTTCGTCGCCTCTTCAAAGCCGATGCCCTGCTGCGCGGCCAGCGTCTCGAAAAAGGTTTTCGCGCCCTCGGTGAGGGTGGGGCCGGGCAGCACGCTGTTGACCGTGACCGCCGTGCCCGCGCAGGTTTCGGCCAACCCGCGCGAGACGGAAAGCTGCGCGGATTTCGTCATGCCGTAATGCACCATCTCGGCGGGTGGGCAGATGCCGGACTCACTGGAGATGAAAATCACACGGCCCCAGTTGCGGGCCTTCATGCCTGCAAGGTACGCGCGGCTCAGCCGCACGCCACTCATCACATTGGTTTCGAAAAATCGGAACCAGTCTTCATCGGGAATGTCGTCAAAGGGCTTGGGGTCGAAGATGCCCATGTTGTTGACGAGAATGTCTACATCGGGCAGCAACTGCACCACACGGTTCACACCGTCTTGCGTGGCCACATCGGCAGCGATGCCGCTGACCTTGCCATCGGCTTCGAGGCGGCGCACCGCCGACTGCACGCCGGATTCGGTGCGGCCATTGACAATGACCGTGGCACCTTCCGCCACGAGTGAAGCGGCAATCGCAAAGCCGATGCCGGCGGTGGAGCCGGTCACGAGTGCGCGTTTGCCCTGGAGTTGGAGATTCATGTTTTCAATTCGGAATGGGCCGGATGCAGCCAAGGGCGCAACCAGCGAGTGAGTCGGGGGGCGATCAGCCACGTCATGAGCAAAACCACCAAAGCCGTGATGAGCATCACGCGCGGCAACAGCGGCCATGGCGCGAGCAGCTCACCCAGCAAAATGAACAACACATAGACGGTGGGGCAAATGCCCAGCCAAGTGACCACAGCCACTTTCCAGCGCGGGGGCGGCGTTTGCGCCGGGCCTTTCGGCTCGGCAAACCAGTACCCCAGCCCGGTGAGCTGGCGTATTTGCTGCTCGCCTTCGGTGTGGGGTGCCACGGCGGCCAGCCCCAGCGCGCGCGCCGGGGAGTTTTGCCAGCGTGCCAAGGTCTCAGCGCTGTCAAAAGCAAAGATGATGTGCCACACATTGGGCTCGCCCGCTGTGTCGCTGGCATCGCTGCCCGGGGGCAGCAAGTGCCCGCCCAAGTGACCGGGGAACTCGCTGGCCGCCGCGATCATGTGGCGCGTGGCCGTCTCAAACGCCTGCGCATGCCCCGGTTTGACGCGGCGGGTGACCAGCACCGTGACCGCACCTTGGCCGGAGCTGGGCGCATCGCTCATGCAGCGGCTCCATCGGCTTCGCACAGAAAATCGCTCACCAAACGAATGAATCGCGCACTGTGCTCGATTTGCGTCCAGTGGCCACATTGCCCGAACACGTGCAACTGGCTTTTGGCGATCCACTGCGACAGCGTGAGCGAGGTGGACAGCGGAATCACCAAATCGTCGCGACCATGCAGGATGAGCGTTTCGTGCGGCAAGGCGCGAATGTCGGCTTCGCTGCTGGCCATGGCATCGACCCAGCGCTGGCGCGGGGCGGGAAACATGGCAGAGAACGATTCTTGAAAACCCGGGCGAATACTCGCAGCGTAGCGCAGTTGCGCCAACTCGTCGTTCACCAAATTACGGTTGAATGCAAACAGATCAAGCAGCTTGCGCATGGCTTCGATCGAGGGCTCGTAACCCCAGACAGCGTCCAAGCCGGGCGTGATGTCAAAGGGCACGCCCACGCTGCCCATGAGCACAAGGCGGCGCACGCGATACGGTGCACGGATGGTGAGGGCCAGC
>JBJOKU010000114.1:0-5292 GCA_046045925.1 Pseudomonadota bacterium | reverse complement strand
AGCGCGGCAATGTCGCACACATCGGTGAGCGGATTGGTGGGCGTTTCGGCAAACAGCAGCTTGGTGTTAGGGCGGATGGCTGCTTTCCACTCGGCCACATCGGTTTGCGACACGAAGCTGGACTCCACGCCGAACTTGCCAAACTCGGTGCCGATCAGCTTGATGGTCGAGCCAAACACCGATTGCGAGCACACCACATGGTCACCCGCCTTGAGCAGGCCCATGCACAGCAGCAACACAGCCGCCATGCCACTGCTGGTGGCGATGGCGGCCTCGGTGCCTTCGAGGGCGGCCAAGCGCCGCTCCATGCTCGCCACAGTAGGATTGGTGAATCGCGAGTAGATGAAGCCCTCTTCCTCGCCCGAGAAGCGGCGGGCTGCCGTTTCGCAGTCGGGCTGGGTAAAGCTGGAGGTGAGGTACAGCGCTTCTGAGTTTTCCCCGTACTGCGTCTTGTCCACCGCCTCCCGCACCGCCAGGGTTTCGAGATGGTATTTTTTTGAGTCCATAAAAATATTCCAGTCTGGAGCGTCAGGCCTCGGCATTGGGCAAGGCCAGACGCGATGAATCCGCGTCGTCTTCAGACTGCTGCATTCGGCCTTCATTCAGGCGCACGATGTCGTCGCTGGTCACATCGCCGGTGACGTACACACCGTCAAAACAGGATGCATCAAAACCGTCCACCTTGTGGCGGCTGTGCTGGGCACGCGCCACGGCATCTTTCATGGCTTGCACGTCTTGATAGATCAGAGCGTCGCAACCAATGATCTTGCGGATTTCTTCAATGCTCTTGCCGTGGGCGACGAGTTCGTCTTTGGTAGGCATGTCGATGCCATACACATTAGGGTAGCGCACGGGCGGTGCAGCGCTGGCCATGTAGACCTTGCAGGCACCGGCATCACGTGCCATCTGCACGATTTCTTTCGAGGTAGTGCCCCGAACGATGGAGTCGTCCACCAGGAGCACATTTCGACCTTTGAATTCGCTGGCAATCACGTTGAGCTTCTGGCGCACCGACTTCTTGCGCACGGCCTGCCCCGGCATGATGAAGGTGCGGCCCACGTAACGGTTTTTCACGAAGCCTTCACGGTAGGGCTTGCCCAGCATGTCGGCCAGTTGGGTGGCGCTCGGACGACTCGACTCGGGAATGGGGATCACCACGTCGATGTCGTTGAGTTTGACCAGCTTCTTGACCTCCTCGGCCAATGATTCGCCCAGATTCAGGCGGGCCTGGTAAACCGACGTGCCATCGAGCGTGGAGTCAGGCCTTGCCAGATAGACAAATTCGAAAATGCAGGGGTACAGGTGCGGGTTTTCAGCACATTGCTCAAACGTGGCCTGGCCCTTCATATCCACAAACACCGCTTCGCCGGGGGCGATGTCGCGTTCGAACAAATGGCTAGTGCCTTCAAGTGTGACCGACTCGCTGGCCACCATCACAGTTCCGTCCTTGTTGCGGCCAATGCACAGAGGACGAATGCCATACGGGTCGCGGAAAGCGAGCAGACCATGACCAGCGATCAGCGCGATCACGGCGTATGAACCCTTGATGCGTTTGTGCACCGCACGCACGGCAGCGAACACATCTTCGGTGGTCAGCGGATGGCCGCGCGTGTTGCTCTCCAACTCATTGGCCAGCACGTTGAGCAGCACCTCCGAATCGCTTTCGGTGTTGATGTGCCGGTGATCGGTGTCAAACAGCTCCGTCTTGAGGCCCTGCGCGTTGGTGAGGTTGCCGTTGTGCACCATCACGATGCCAAAGGGCGCATTCACGTAGAAAGGCTGGGCCTCTTCCTCACTGAAGGCATTGCCAGCCGTGGGGTAGCGTACCTGGCCCAAACCCACGTTGCCGGGCAGCGCACGCATGTTGCGCGTGCGGAACACGTCCTTGACCATGCCCTTGGCCTTGTGCATGAAAATTTTGCGATCCTGCTGCGTGGCAATGCCGGCCGCATCCTGACCACGGTGCTGCAAGAGCAGCAGCGCGTCATAGATGAGCTGGTTCACCGGCGCATTGGAGACAACACCCACGATTCCGCACATAGTCGTTTCTTTCTTGTTGCCCGACGTATCAGTCTGGCAGATATCGCCCGAACTTTTCGGGCAATACCGGTTTCAAACCCTTGAGAGCCGTTGTCATCACCCCAGCCCCCACCGATTGTCTCCAAGCCTCTTCATCTTTGAAAGAGGTCATGCTCACCAGGGCCGTGGCGGCCAATAGCATCACCACGCCACGCATCAATCCGAATGCAGCGCCCAGTGTCCTGTCCATCGGACTAAGCCCTGCAGCCTTGACCAGCTTTTTTGCGATCCAGGCAATCAAACCACCTGCAAATACTGTCAACACAAACACCAGTGCAAAACCCAGCGGGTACTTCACCGTGTCACTGGCCCCAATGGGCAAACGGACTGCTGCCCACTGCGCAAACACCTGCGCCACCACAAAAGCAGCCACCCAACTCAGCAACGACAACACCTCGTACACGAGGCCCCGCAGCACCCCCAAGAGCGCCGACACCAGCAACACTGCCAACATCAGCCACTCCACCACAGACACAGCCGCCATCAGCCCGCCCAGATTCACAAAGTAAGGATGGCCGCAGACAAGTCAAGTGACTTGATCTTGCTGGCGGCCTTTTCGGCTTCGGCACGGCTGGCAAACGGCCCCACGCGCACGCGGATGCGCTTGCCTTCGCTGGTTTGCGCCACTTGCGTGTAGGTCTTGAGCCCGGCCTTTTCCAGTTTCAAACGGGCCTGACGGGCCTTGGTTGCATCGGCAAAGGCCCCCACCTGGACAATGAATCGTTCACCTGCAACGGCAGGCTGCGCCTCTGCGGGCTTGCCTTCCAGCAGGGCTTGGGCCCGATCGGCCTCTTTGGATGCAGCCGGTTTGGCATCAGCCTTCGGTTCGGGCTTCGTTTCCGCCTTGGTTTCTGGCTTGGAAGCCGTTTTGGCGGGCTCCGCAGGCTTGACCGCCGCTACAGGCGCAGCGGGTGCAGCAGCAACGGGTGCCGCTACTGGAGCAACGACCGCTGCGGTAGCAGGAGCCGTCGCCGTGGGTGTTGCAACCGGCGCAGGCGCTGGGGCGCTCGCGGCAGGCGCTTCAGCCGCACTCGCACTGGCAGCCGGGGCCGGACCGGCAATGGCAGCCGATTGCGATACGGCTGCGCCAATCACCAGAGGAGGCTGGCCTTCCTTGGCTGGAATCCGGATGTTCACATCCACCGGGATGGGCCGTGGCTGGCGGTCAAACGCCACCGAAAAGACCACAACCCCGGCAAGCACCAGAATGGCGCTGCCGATCAGGCGATGCTTGGTCTTCCTGCGCAGCGCATCAACGCTCTCCACCTCCTCCGATCCGCCAGCCGCAGCGCTGCCCAGATCAGCGTTTTTGCGAAATTTGAAAAGCGCCATGAGTCGGTTTCGATGAAGGAATTTCAGGTATGCAGATGCTTGGCCGACAGGCGCGGAATGCCGTTTTGCAGCACCCCGCCTACCGTGTAGAAGGATCCGAAAACCACAATTCTATCGGAGGGGTCTGCCACAGCCACCGCTGCATTGAGCGCCGCTTGCGGATCGGCATGCGTGCTGGCCTGGGTGTCCTTGCGCGTGTTGCCCGTCTGCCACTGTATGAGCAGTTCCGCCGCCGGTTTGGCGCGGGTTGTGGGCAGGTCGCAGAAGTACCATTTGTCGATCAACGGGTTGACCTTGGCCAGCATGGGCGCGAGGTCCTTGTCGGCCATTGCGCCAAAGACGGCGTGGGTACAGGGATAAAAGCCCATCGCATCAAGATTGGCCGCCAGCGCCGCCACCGAATGCGGGTTGTGCGCCACATCCAGCACCAGCGCGGGCTGGCCCGGCACGATCTGGAAGCGGCCTGGCAACTCCACAAAAGCCAGCCCGTTGCGCACGGCTTGCGCAGTCACGGGCAATTGCGGTCGCATCGCGTCAAGCGCCGCCAGCACACCAGCTGCGTTCACCAGTTGATTCGCCCCACGCAAGGCCGGATAGGCCAGCCCTGCATAGCGCCTCCCGCGTCCGGCCCAGTTCCACTGCTGCTTGTCGCCAGAGTAGTTGAAGTCCTGCCCGAAGCGCCAGACATCGGCCCCGATCTCGCGGGCGAAGTCAATCACCGACTGCGGCGGTACCGGGTCGCTCACGATGGCGGGTTTGCCGGTGCGCATGATGTGGGCCTTTTCCCAGCCAATCTGCTCGCGTGTATTGCCCAGCAGGGCCATGTGGTCAAGATCAATGCTGGTAATGATGGCGCAATCCGCGTCGATGATGTTCACCGCATCCAGACGCCCGCCCAGCCCCACTTCCAGGATGGCCACATCGGGCCGTTCGGTGCAGACGATCGCCAGCGCCGCCAGGGTGGTGAATTCGAAATACGTCAGGCTGACAGGATCGGGCGACAGGCGTGCCGCTTCCACCTGGGCACAAGCGCTCACCCACAGCGCCGCGTCGGCAGCGCCTGTGTCCAGCCGCAGGCGCTCCTCAAAGCGCACCAAGTGTGGCGATCCGTACACGGCGGTTCGGTAGCCGCCTTCACGCAAGATGGCTTCCAGCATGGCACAGGTCGAACCCTTGCCGTTTGTGCCGGCCACGGTGATGACCGGGCAGGGCATGCTGAGATTCATGCGCTGCCAAACGCAACGAACCCGCTCAAGCCCCATGTCAATGGCTTGGGGGTGCAATTGCTCGGCGTGGGCCAGCCAGTCGGCCAGCGTGACGGGGGTGCGGTTGTTGTCTGACATGGTTCGTATTGTCCCAGACCGCATTACCCACCCCCGTGTTTACCCGAATAAACCCGGAAGTCCAATCGCGTCACAATTACTTGAAGCTTGAAATATATAGGATTCAACCATGAAGATAGTCTGCATCGGTGGTGGCCCGGCCGGCCTGTACTTCGCGCTGTTGATGAAGAAGCTCGATGCGAATCACGACATCACCGTGATCGAGCGCAACAAGCCCTACGACACCTTTGGCTGGGGGGTGGTGTTCTCTGACGCGACCATGGACAACATGCGCGAGTGCGACGATCAGACCGCCGATGAAATCCAGCAGGCTTTCAACCACTGGGACGACATCGAACTGCACTTCAAGGGCCGCGTCATCCGCTCGGGCGGACACGGCTTCGTGGGAATTGGCCGAAAGAAGCTGCTCAACATTTTGCAAGCCCGCTGCGAACAATTGGGCGTGAAGCTGGTGTTTGAGGCTGATGTGGACTCGGATGCCGAATTCCCCAACGCCGACCTCATCATCGCCAGCGACGGCATCAACTCAAAAATCCGT
>JBJOKU010000113.1:0-5360 GCA_046045925.1 Pseudomonadota bacterium | reverse complement strand
CGCGTGCCCGCGCTCAAATGCCGCTTGAGCCACTTTGCCGATGCCCTTGCCTGCACATGGCCTTTGGGCGTCAATTCACGCGCAAGGTCCAGGGCTTCATCAACAGGTGCGCCTTCATCGATCCGTCTGGCATAGGCATGCCGCCAGAGAATGATGTCCACCTCTACTCTCCCACAGGGCGGGCGGCGTAACGCTTGAGCAACTGCCGCTGTGCGCTCAAGGAATGGGGTTGGCGCTCTTGCACGTAGTGCCCGTCAGGTTGCAGCAGCCATGCATCCTGCGAGTCGAGCAAATAGCACTGCAAGCACTCATCGACGATCTTGTTCATCAGCTCCGGTTCGGTGACGGGCCATGCCAGTTCAATGCGACGGAACATGTTGCGGCTCATCCAGTCGGCACTCGCGAGGTAGAGCTTCTCCTCGTCGCCAGTGCGGAAGTAGAACACCCTGGAATGCTCCAGGAAGCGGCCAATGATGGAACGCACACGAATGTTTTCGCCGCCTCCAGGCGCGCCAGCAGGCAGTATGCAGGCGCCGCGCACGATCAGGTCGATGCTCACCCCCGCACGAGATGCCTCAATCAGGGCCGCAACCAGTTTTTCATCGGTGAGCGAGTTCATCTTGGCCACGATGCTCGCGCTTGTGCCACCCTGGGCAGCCTTCGTGGCTTGGCGGATCAGGCGCAACAGCCGGGCGTGGAGCGTGAATGGGGCCACCCACAAGCGGTTGAGCGTGGGCAATTCCGTCTGGCTGGCCAAGTGGGTGAACACCTGATCCACATCTGCCGCCAGCTTGGGGTCTGAGGTCATGTGGCTCAGGTCGGTGTAAAGCCGCGCGGTCTTGGGGTTGTAGTTTCCGGTGGAAAGGTGGGCGTAGCGCTTGAGCTGCCGCCCCTCACGACGGGTGATGAGCATCATCTTGGCGTGGGTCTTGAGGCCCAGCACACCGTACACCACTTGTGCGCCTATGCGTTCCAGCGCTTCTGCCCAATTGATGTTGGCTTCTTCATCAAAACGGGCTTTCAACTCCACCACCGCCATGACTTCCTTGCCTCTGGCCACGGCCTGGGCCAGCAAATCCATCATGACGGACTTGGCTCCGGTACGGTACACCGTGAGCTTGATGGCCAGTGTGTGCGGGTCATTCACAGCCTCGCGCAACATGCGCACCACCGCCTCGTAGTCTTCGTAGGGTTGGTGAATCACCAGATCCGACTGTCGCAAGCGCTCGAAAATGCTCATTTCCAAGGGCCAAGACTGGGGCCAGACGGGTTGATGCACCGGATGCAGCAATTCCGGGCGCTTGACTTGATCAATGAGCTGCATCAAACGCACCAGGTTGACCGGGCCATGAACGCGATAGAGGCAATCGGCGGGCAGCTGAAAATGCTCCAGCAGCAGGTTGCACAGATAGTCAGAGCAGCTAGAAGAAACCTCCAACCGCACCGCTCGGCCAAAGTGCCGGTGCTGCAAGCCATCGCGCAGGGCCGTGCGCAGGTTCTGCACCTCTTCTTCATCCACCGCGAGATCGGAATGCCGTGTCACGCGGAACTGTGAAAAACTCTCCATTTCACGCCCCGGAAACAGCTCATGGATGTGAGCCCGGATCACACTCGACAACAACACGAACAGCGTTTTTTTGCCGCCCAGTTCCGCGGGCAGTGCAATGAGGCGGGGCAGAACGCGGGGAACTTTGACGATGGCCACATCATTGGCGCGGCCAAAGGCATCCTTGCCATGCAAGCGCACGATGAAGTTCAAGGATTTGTTGGCCACCTGCGGGAAAGGGTGCGAAGGATCCAGGGCCACGGGCACCAGCAATGGGCGCACCTCATCGTCAAAGTACTGCTTCACCCATGCCTTTTGCCGAGGCGTGCGTTGCGCATGCGACAGGATTTCAATACCCACCTTCTCAAAGGCAGGTGTCAACTCATTGTTGTGCAGTGCGTACTGCTCTTGCACCAGTTGGTGGGCGAAGGCTGACAACTGAGCAAATTGCGCACTCACCTGCCCTGTGCTGGCAATCGACTCCAACGCCATGCTGACGTGCGGCTCCATACGCACCTCAAAAAACTCATCAAGGTTGGATGAGACGATGCACAAATAGCGCAAACGCTCCAGCAGCGCCAACTCCGGCGACCGCGCCATTGCGAGCACCCTCGCATTGAAGTGCAACAAACTCAGGTCGCGGTCAAGAAGCTGGGGGGAGGCTGATTTGGCGGTCTGGGGCACGGTGCAACACAATGGACGTGAAAAGCCCAAGTGTGCTCACGAGAAATGACAGGCTCGTGAAAACCCGATGACAGTTGTGTGACAGCGCCAGATCAGCTCACGACAACGGAAGTCGCAAACGGCCCGCTGGCAGTCTGATCTGGAAAACAGAACCTGCGCCCACTTGGCTGTCGATCAGCAACTCCCCGCCATGGCGCTGCACAACATGCTTGACGATGGCCAAGCCCAGGCCGGTGCCACCGGTTTCGCGCGAGCGGCTTTTGTCCACGCGATAGAAACGCTCGGTCAGACGAGGAATGTGCTCAGGCGCAATGCCCGGGCCGCTGTCAGAGACTTTGAAAACACCCCGATCAGCCGGGTCCATCTGCCAACTGACGCGGATGCTTCCGCCTGTCGGCGTGTAGCGGATTGCGTTGCTGATGAGATTGGAAAACGCGCTGTGCAACTCCAGCGAAGAGCCCGATATCTGGATCGAGTGCTGAGCGTCGGGAAAATCAAAGCTGATCTGGTGCCTGCCCGCCGAGAGTGTGCGGGCCTCCTGCGTGCATTGCCGCAGCATCTCACCCAGCTCGAAGCTCTCGCCCAGCCCCGGCAAGGCAGATGCTTCCAACCGGGAAAGGGTCAGCAAATCTTCAACCAGGCTCTTCATGCGCTGCCCTTGCTGGGCCATCAATTCGAGGTAGTGCTTTTGCTCCTCTGGTTTGAGCGGCAGGTGCTGCAAGGTTTCGACAAATCCGTTGAGCACGGTCAGGGGTGTACGCAGTTCGTGTGACACGTTGGCCACGAAGTCCCGGCGCATGGCTTCAGCGCGGGCCATGTGCGTCACATCGCGCCCCAGCATGAGCTTGCGCCCGTTGCCATAGGTGTGAATCTGGACCGAGACTTCCGTATACAAACCCGATGGGCTGGTGCGCTCCATCGTCCACTCTTGCGAAAAGTCCTCCCCGTGCAGATAGTCCACAAAACCGGGGTGGCGTATCAAGTGTTCAATGGTCTGCCGCTCGTCGCGGCCCTGCTGGAATCCAAACAAGCCTGCGGCAGTCTGGTTGAACCATTCGATCTGGTTGGCTTCGTCCAGCAGAATCACGCCGTTGGGAGAGGCCTGCAAGGCAAGCAAAAATTCATCGAGCTTGCGGGTTTCGTCGCGCTTGGCTTTTTGCTCCTGTCGCAAACAGCGCCGGGTTCGCTCCAGGATTTCCTGCCAAGGCCCTCGCAGTTTGGGCTGCCGCTCCAGGTCAGCCTGACGCAGCCATTGCAAAAACCGGTTCAGTTGCAGTGTATCCAGCCACTGGAAGACCAGAAAACCACAAACGGCCCCGAGTACCGCATCGAGGCACGCCAATGCCGTTTGCAGGTCGGGGGGCAACTGCCCAAGCAACCACTTGGGCAAAGCCCAAGCGAAGACCAAACCACAAACCGCCATCAACACCAGCGGCAGCAAATATCGCCAAAAGAGCATGGTGTTGATTATTGCGCGGTATTGGGCGAAAAACGGTATCCCGCTCCGCGCACGGTTTCCAGCATGAAGGAGGCCTCCCCCAGTGATTCACGCAGGCGCTTGACATGCACATCCACCGTACGCTCTTCAATATAGACATGGTCACCCCATACGCGGTCAAGCAGCTTGCTGCGGCTCAACACGCGGTCGGCATGGGTCATGAAGTAATGCAGAAGCTTGAACTCGGTCGGGCCAACTTTGAGCTCGGCTTCTTTCCAGTGCACACGATAGGCAACAGGGTCCAGCCGCAACTCGCCCGCCCTCACCTCTTCTGCCACGGCCTCGGGTGAACGGCGACGCAGCACGGCACGCACACGCGCCAGCAGCTCCTGAGTAGAGAAGGGCTTGGTGATGTAGTCGTCTGCCCCGGCATCCAGGCCTTCGATCTTGTCGTTTTCGCCCCCACGGGCTGTCAGCATCAGGATGGGCAGGGATTTGGTGCGCTCGGTACCACGCCAGCGCTTGGCCAGTGACAGACCGCTTTGCCCTGGCAGCATCCAGTCCAGCAGAACCAGATCTGGCAGGATGCGGTCCACCTCGCGTTGCGCCTGTTCGGCATCGCCAGCCAGCACAGGGTCAAAACCCTGGTGGCGCAGGTTCACGGCAAGCAATTCTGCAATGGCTGGCTCGTCTTCAACGATCAGAACACGGGGAGTTTTCATCCGGTCAGGAGGCCTTCAGGGTTTCTTCAATGTCGTTGAGCGGCATGTGGCGCACATCGGCTCCCTTGACCATGTAGATGATCAGCTCGGCCACGTTTTTGGCATGGTCACCCACGCGCTCAATGGCCTTGGCAATGAACAGCAAGTCGAGGCTGGGGGAAATGGTGCGGGCATCTTCCATCATGTAGGTGATGAGCTTGCGCACGAAGCCGTCGAACTCCTGGTCGATGAGATAGTCGCCACGCATGATTTGAAGTGCCGTTTCGGTATCCAGACGGGCGAGCGCATCAAGCGCCTTGCGCAACTGTCCTGAAGCCAGATCAGCGGCTACCTTCAGCTCGGAAGCGGGAATCACGCGGGCAGAACCGCTGTCGATGATGGACAGCACCATTCGGGCGATCTTTTCCGCCTCGTCTCCGGCGCGCTCCAGATTGGCTGTGGTCTTGGACATGGCCATGAGCATGCGCAGGTCACGGGCGGTGGGCTGGCGACGGCCGATGATGGACGAAATCTCGCGGTCAATCTCCACTTCCATGGCGTTGACCCGTGTTTCATTGGCAATGACTTCGCGGGCCTGCTCAGTGCTGAAATGAGCCAGCGCCAGGATGGCCTGCTGAATTTGCGACTCCACCAGCCCGCCCAGCGCCATGACGCGGGTGGAAATGTTGTTCAAGTCGGCATCAAATTGGGTGGAAAGATGTTTTTCTGGCATGTTGTTCTCCTCGGGATCAGCCAAAGCGGCCCGTGATGTAGTCCTCGGTTTCCTTGCGCTGGGGCTTGAAGAAGATTTGCTCGGTCTCGCCGAATTCCACCAAATCACCCAGATACATGTATGCGGTGTAGTCAGAGCAGCGGGCAGCCTGCTGCATGTTGTGTGTCACGATGACCACGGTGTACTCTGACTTCAACTCGGCAATCAACTCTTCGATCTTGGCCGTGGAGATGGGATCGAGCGCCGAGCAGGGCTCGT
>JBJOKU010000112.1:0-5386 GCA_046045925.1 Pseudomonadota bacterium | reverse complement strand
AGGCGGCGGCCTCCATTGCGCTCATGGGCTTGTGCCGCGAGCTGGGCTTGCAGATGCAGTTGCTGCGGATATTCCATGTGTATGGCGAAGGTGAACCGCCCACCCGCTTTTGGCCCTCACTGCGCAGATCGGCCTTGGCTGGCGAGGATTTCCCCATGACTCCGGGAGGACAACTGCGCGACTTCATCACCGTTGAGGCGGTGGCCTCGCATTTTGTGCAAGCGCTGGCGTGCGATGGTGTCGAGCCGGGAATGCCCGTCATCCAGCATGTGGCCTCGGGACGGCCCATGACGCTGCTGGAGTTTGCACAGAAATGGTGGACGGTCTGGCAGGCCCGCTCAGCGTTGCGACCCGGCGAGTTGGCTTACCGCAGCGGCGAAATCATGCGGCTGGTGAGTGCGCCGGAATGCGCCTTGGGAACTCGCGCCGACAGTGGTTTGCCATGAATGTGATGGCCAGGATGCTCGGGGCCACGAGGCTCAATCTGGTGGCCGCGCTGGTGGCGGCCATTGGCGCACTGCATGTGTATCTGGTCTGGCGGCTTTGGGGCTTGTCCTCGTGGGCCGATGCCTGGTTGACGGCCTTGGTGGTGGTGCAGTCAGTCGCCCTGCTGGCGCAGGCTGGCGTTGAGCAATGCGGGGTGCATGCGCAACGGGTGGAGGCAGGCAATCCATCCGGCGAGATCGGGCGCGAATTCCGGCGAGCGTGCCTCACGTGGGCTTTGCTGGTGGGCCTGGCCGGGGCGGCGGTGATCGTGTTGTTGGGCGGTGGTTTGGCTGTGGTGTTTGCCGCGCAGTTGCAGGGGGATGCCGTCAGCCAGTTGCGGCAACTGCTGCCCGCGTTTGCCCTGCAAGTGCTCACGGCGCCTGTGCTTTACGTGCTCCGGCAGCAGCTGATGATTGCGGGCCGCTTCGTGGCCGCCACCCTGATGCCCGCCCTGACATCGGTGCCACTGGTGCTTGCTTTGCTGGGCGCAGGGCATTGGGGCTGGAGTCCGGTAACGATGGCGTGGTGCAGTAGTCTGGGTGCGGTGGCGGGTTGCCTTGTGGTTTGTCTGAGCTGGGGAGCCGGTTTGGGTTTTTCTCCCGCCACCCGGGCGCTGTTGTGGCAGATGATCGTGCAAAGTGCCCAGATGCGCGCCGCCCACTCGATGCACCACTTTCTGGTGACCGCACTGCTGGGCAGTCTGCTGTCGGGTCTGGGCGAAGGATCCTTGGCCCTGTACCAGTATCTCAAGCGCCTTGCAGACGGCATGATGGCCGTGTTGCTCGGGCCGGGCATGGGGGTGTATGGGGTGGCGCAGAACAAAGCCCTGATTGCAAAGGCCCGCGATGCGGTGCTCTGCTTGCAGCGCGAGTATCTGCGCCGCGTCGTGTGGCTTGCACTGCCCTGCGTGATGCTGGTGCTGATCTGGCTCGGTGCGAGTGTTGTGCTGGACGGATGGGGCCAGCCTGCCACCGCCGCTCTGCTGCTGTTGCTCGTGCTCTGGCAAATCGTGATTGCGTATGAATACGCAGCAGTGGCCTGCCTGATTGCGCAAGACGAAGTGGGGCAGATACTCGCCATCAATGCCCTATATCTGCTGCTTTGCGCTGTTGCCGGGTGGATGCTGATGAGCCGATGGCCTTCTGTACTGGCCGTGGCTGCTGTTGCCCTGTCTTGCCAGATGGTGAGTCTCGGGTTTTATTTCGCTGCGTCGCGGCGCATCATTGAAAGGACAACCCGGCATGGCCCCGCATGAGGCTCCCGCGATCAGCATCGTCATTCCCACTTTCAACCGGGCCGGCTTGCTGTGCAGGGCCGTCGAGAGCGCCTTGCAACAAGATGCGGACAACTTCGAGGTGGTGGTTTCAGACAACTGTTCCAGCGATGCAACCCTGGAGGTCATGCGGCGCTATGTTGCCGATAAGCGCGTGCGCTACTGGTGCAACGAAACCAATCTGGGCATGGTGGCCAATTGGCGAAAAGCCATTTTCGAGCGTGCCCGTGCGCAGTGGTTCATCCTGCTGTCCGACGATGACTTTTTCACCGACTCCAGCTATGTGCGCCGTGCCTGTGAGGCGATTCGCCAGCACAAACCCGTGATGGTGTTTGCCGGAGGGCAGGTGTGCTGGACACCGGCAATGACATCGCAAACCCTCACGCTGCCTTTCAGCGGGCTGGTGTCCGGCCTTGACGTGTTTGCCTCGCATGGCGTGCTCAGGCCGCAAGAGTTCATTCTGGCCAACGTGGTTTTCCCACGCGCGGACGCACAGCGCTTGGGATTTCTGGCCAACGAATTCAATCTGAGTTGCGACTCTGAGCTGTTCCTCAAGCTGTGCACCGAAGGCGATGTGTACGCCTTTCCCGAGCCGGTGTGTGTGTACTCGCGCCACGGCAGCAACCTCATTCAACTGAGCGTGACAAACCACTTGTATCGCGAGCACAACCTCGACCATCTGGTGAACCCCTACCTTCATGCCAGGCAAAAAGGCGTGCCAGATGCGGTGATCAAATCATTCTGGGCGAACACCCAATTTGAGCGCAAGCTGCGCAACTCGCTGTTGCTGCTGCGCCTGCACGACGAGCGCTGGTACGAAAGCTGCCGAGCGAGACTGGTCAAGAAAATCCCGCAAGAACTGGCATCGATTGAAAACCATTGGCAAACCAGACTGATCTGGCTGCTCATGCGCACGTTCAGGCCGTGGTTTCGCCGTCGCTACCCGATGAGTTGAAGCGGCCCATTCGGCCCAGCAGCCCATCGCGCAGGCCGCGCATCATCATGGCGAAGTGCGCCGCTCTCGGGCGGGCCATCAGGCTGTAGAACGCAATGCGTGGCACGAGCCGGTAGAAGTCGATCACTTTCCAGCGCCAGTTGATGCCGCGTTGGCGATAGAGCCAGAGGGCGTTGCGCACCATGTAGTAGTGGCGCAGGGGGCTGTGCACCATGTAGCGCTTGCCCCTGAAGACAATGGGTTCTTCTCCCAGACGGTGCAGCATGTGCGCCGCAAAGACACCGTAGCAATGCCAGCCCTTGTGGCTGGCGCGCAGTCCCCATTCGAGATCAACGTAGTCGAGAAACAGGCACTCATTCAGGCCGCCCACGACATTGATGGCGGGCATGGGCATCAGCGTGCCCGAGGCGATGAGGTACTCCACTTGCACCACTTCTCCGGTGCTTGGGTGCTGGCGTTGCAGTCGCAGGCCACGGATGCGCAAAAAGGGCGGCGGGTTGTTTTGTCGTTCGTCGGTGTAACAGGGGCCGACCGCCGCCACGCGCTGGCCTTGAGCCTCCAGGCGCTGCAAGGCCGCCATGAGCTGCGACACCATGTCACTGGCGGGCAGGCTGTCGTGGTCGCACAGCAGCACATGCGTGGCTCCCCACTCGCGGGCGAGGGTGATGCCGATGTTTTGCGCCGCACCGATGCCGAGGTTGGCGGGGTTGGTGTGCAGATGAATCTGCTCAGACACGACGTGCGGCAGTGCTTGCGGCCAGTTGGAAGAAGAGGCGTTATCCACCACAAACACCCGTTGCGTTTGCTCAAGCAGGGTTTGCAGCAGGGGCAAAAGTTGATCCATGCGCGGATTGAAGGTCACCACCACGGTGGCAATGCGCGTGCTCATGGCCGGGGCTTTCTCAGAATGTCCAGCAGCAGGCAGAGGGTCAGCGCGATGCGGTCGCGCATGGAGCGGCACAGTCGGTGAACTTGCAGCGCAAGCCCGATGCGGTCAAGCACGCCCAGCCGTGCAAAGGCGCTGGCGGGCCATTGGTGCTGCAAGCCCAGGTCGGTGGAAACGGCCACCACTTCGCGGCTCCACCAGCCACTGCGCATCTTGGCCAGCCGGGTTTGATGGGCTGCCAAGCTGGTGTCCGACGAGGAGAGGTTGCGTGCGTGCTGGCGGTAGAGCAGATGCGATTGATCGTCGATGTGCCAACGCCAGGCGTTCTTGCGGGCAAAGGCGTAGATCAGCCAGTCGTGATAGAAGGATTTCAGGGGCTCGGCCCGCCCGGCACAAGCCCATTGCTGCAAGTCGGCAAACAGCGTCTTGCAGAGCACGAAGCTGCAACCGGGGCCGGGCGACTGGATGAGATGGTCGAACGCGGTTTGCGCGTGGTGCTTGCACACAAACTCACGCCGGTCATGTGCAGGGAGCCAGAGGTGAAAACTCGATGAATAGGCGTGAGCCTGCGTTTGTTGCAGGCACTCGATGGCGCGGGCCAGCTTGCCCGGCAGCCACACATCGTCTTGGTCGCACAGGGCAATGTAGTCGGCCTCGCCGGCATCTGCTTTGCACACGAGGCGCATGAAGTTGGCGCAGGCACCAAGGCGTGTGGGCGCTGCGTCTGAGGGGGCTGCTTGCGCAGATGCGGCCTGCGCCGTTGGCAGCAGTACCAGCGGGTGTTCTCTGGTGTGCGCTTCAAGAATGGTGCGGGTGTTGTCGGTGGAGGCATCGTCGCTGGCGAGCACGCGCACCTGCACACCGTGTTGCGCCCAGAGACTGGCCAGTTGTTCATCAAGCCAGGGCTCGCCATTGCAGGTGGCGAGCAACACCAGCACGCGGGGAGTCTGGTGGCTGCTTGAGGCGGCTTCGTGCCCGGTGTCCATGCGGCTTGTCACCAGCGAAAGCGGCTGAGCCGCCGGTACACCATGAGGTAGGCCAGCACGAATGCGGCCATGCAGAGCACGCCAGTGTGCGAGGGCAGTTTGCTGCACATCACGGCCATGGTGCAGGCCGCGACGCTGGGCGTGAGGCAGATCAGGCCGGTAAGCGGATTGGCCCAGCGTGGTCGCGTCTGTTCGCCGAGAGCAGGCCGCGCGATGCGGGCGTGCACCAGCATGTGAAGGTGCACGCGGTCGGGCTCGCCGGGGTGATGCCCGCGCCGCCAGGATTTGCGCCAGATGCTGAAGCCGGTCTCCGTGACGGGGTAGGCGCAGGCGAGCAGCGCAAACCAGGGTGAAATGTCGGCGTGTCTCGCGACAAGGCTGATGAGCAGCCATGCCGTGAGAAAACCCATCAGGTAGGAGCCGCCGTCGCCGAGAAAAATGTGCCCGCGCGGAAAGTTCAGCAAGGCAAAGCCCAAGGAGGCAGCCAGCATCACCAGTGAAAGCTGCACCAGCGCCGCATCACCGTGCTGTGCGGCCACCCACGCACAAGCGGCCTGAATCAGCATGGCTGTGCCCGAGCACAGCCCGTTGAAGCCGTCGATGATGTTCATGGCGTTGGCCAGCCCCGCCATGGCAAACGCGGTGAAGGCCCACGCGAAGGGCCACCATTGCAACCAGCCGTTAAAACCCCAAACGTCCACCCGCGTGACCAAGGCGCCAGTGCTCCAGCAGGCCAGCAGGCCGCTGGCGAAGGTGGCGATCAGCCGCCAGCGGACGCGGCTGTTGCGCGTGAGGTCTTC
>JBJOKU010000111.1:0-5393 GCA_046045925.1 Pseudomonadota bacterium | reverse complement strand
ACAGCATGCATGGACACATCACACTTGTCCTGCTTGAGATCATCAATCAGCTTGGCAAATGAGGATTCAACATATTCCAGCCTGACCCCCAGCTCCTTGGCAAATTCCCGCGAAAGGTCAATATCTATGCCCACGAGAGTTTGGGTACGCGGGCTGCGGAAGGTGATGCCGTAGTAATCAGGCCAGATGCACACCCGCACTTTTCCCGAAGCCTTGACACGATCCTGCACTGCGCCGGCATGGGCTATCCCGGCAGGGGATATGCCCCACACGAGCAAGGCCCACAGCATCATGAGTATCCATCGCAAAGGCAGGTTCATTTGACAATCCCGGCAAAGTTGAAGCTGCCAATTGGAACAAAGCCGCAAAGCGCGATTGTTACGTGATTGTGAATATTGCAGACTCACTGGCCTGCCTCTTGGCCACTTGAGCGCTGTCCACCGTGTACAAACCCCATCACCAGAACACGGCACATCAGGCCAAATCCAAACGACATGAAGGCATGTTCAAGGATGTTGCTGACACCGCCGTACCAGTTTACGGCAACGGCCAGGATCACCGCCAACTGCACCGCCTGCGCATCCAGGCACGCGAAGAGGCGGATCAAGGCCATGTAGCCCGCGATGAACAAGGGAATGGCAAACACGCCAATGAGCACGAGGCAGAACACAAACAGGTTGTCCCCCGCGTTGCCCTCGCCCAGCTCGAACATGGACAGCGGTGTACCGATGCCACCCAGCCCTCGCCCGAGCAATGGCGTACCACGATGGGTGGCCAACTCCAGCGCACGCGGCCACATGTCGTTCATGCGATCGATGAAAGAGCCGTAGATCGGATTGTTGAGGTCGGTGCGGGCCGCTTCGCTCCAATCCATGGTCCAGCCCATCAGCGGGGGCACAAAAAGCCACACCATGCCCAAAGCCGCAATGCCCAGCAGCATCCATTGCTTGCGCCCGATCACACCCTCCACGGCAAAGGCCGTCATCAGCAGCGCCAGCAAGATGCCCTTGGAGGTGGACAGCGATATGCCCACGGCGGCGGCCACCCAGATGAAAAATCGCGCCCAGCCCTTCTTGATTTGCAAGGCCATGAGTGCCGTGGCCATCAGGATTTGGCCCGCCACATCAAAGGACGAACGCGCCAACCCCGACAGACGCTGGTGTCCGCCCTCAATGTGCCATTCACGCGCGCCTTCGAGCTCAACCCCGCCGACCGAGTATTTCACACCCACCCAGGGATAGGACACAAAGCTGTGGATGATGGTGCCACCGGCGGCCAGACCGAACGTGGCAACCATGACCCAGAACAGCGTGCGATCCACCTTGAGCAGCACAGGCGCACACATGAGTCCGAAGAGAAAGGGCGTGAGAATCCACAGACCAAAAACCACCTGCCCGGCATTGCCCGTATTGATCCAGCCCACCAGCATGGAAGTGGCGATCAACAGCGCAAACAGCAACACGCCACGTGTGGTGCGCTGCATGACGGCATCCCGGTAGAGCATGGCCCCAATGCACGCCCACATCATCACATTGGGCAAATACGTCAGTGGCGCGGCCCCCACCATGTCCAGCACCCAGCGCGCTACGCCGCCTGCGATCTGCATGCCCACAAACACCAGCGCCGTGATTCGCACGGCCTGAGTCCACTTGCGCATGAACGCATCGTCAACCGGCTGGCCCGCCCACTCCGCCCCGCTGAGGCTACCCACACTGCCTGTAAAGGTGGCGGCGTTCATGGGGTCGCGCACTCCGTGGTATGGCACAGCACCTGCGCACAAAAATGCGCCCACATGCCGGTTTCGTCGGTGTTGCGCGACGATTCGGCTTGCATCAGGGCCAACCTGGCCCTCTCTCGGACTTCAGCCGGGCTGACCATGCAGTGCAATATGGCTTGCGCCAGCGCTGCCGCATCCCCCACCGGAAAGACCCAGCCGCTGAGGCCATGCTGCACCCGCTCGGGCAAGGCACCACGATCGGCCACGATGGACGGCATGGCGCAAGCAGCAGCCTCCAGCACAGCCATGTTGAAGGTCTCTCGGGCGCGCGAGGGGGCCACCAGCACATGCTTGTCAGCCAGAAAGCGGGGCGTATCCACCCGGCCATGCAAGACCACCTGCTGCGCGAGACCATGAGACGTGATGAACTCACGCGCCCAGGCTTCGTCACTCTCACTGCCAACGCCACCAATATGTACTTCAAAGGCCTGGCCTTTGAGGATGCTGGCCGCCTCCAGCAAAGTATCGAGCCCCTTGGACACATCCAGTCGCCCGACAAAGGCGAATTTCAACACGGCAGGCTCGGTTTTCCACTTGGCGGTATCGGCTTGCGGCCACTGGGCTGGCAGCACGTTGGGTATGACCTGACGCAAGCGCACGCCTTCAAACCATCCATATTGCAAGTGACGTTGCAGTACATCGTCAGAAGGGGCAATCACGCCATCGGGCGCAGTGTGTCCCTGGCCCAGCATCTTGCGGGCGGCTCCGTAGGTTGAACAACTTCCACATGGCTTGTCGCACACCTGCGTGCCCCGGCTCATGGCCGTGCCCGGACACAGCAGCGAGTGATCGTGCAGCACATGCACCAGCCGCGCCCCGGCATCGCGCACACTATCCCAGGCCGAGACTGAGAAGCCCTGCAAGGTGTGCGTGACCACCAGCTCGGGCTGGAGTTGTGCCCACACTTGCGAGAGACGGCGCTTCATCACCGGGTTGTAAACGTCAAGGCCATGCCAGAGTGCCCTTGACAACGCCCCCTGCTTGCGCAGGGGTTGACCCGAAAGACGATACGGGTCGTAGAGCTGGAACAGCCCCACCGAGGTGAGGCTGATGCCACTGGCCCACTCGCGGGTGTTGATGCCGCTGTGCGGCGCGCCCAGCGCCACCATGTCCACCTGATGCCCGCGTTGCACCAGCCCGCGGGCCACGCGCTCGGCGCAGCGCTCGGCACCTCCCACCGCGTGTTCGCCGAATACGCTCATCAGCATGGCAATCTTCATGCGGCATCACTCCCCTTTGCACGCTTGTTTGCTGGCTCAGAACGCAGCACAACAGCCAAGCGGATCAGCAAGCCCACTTCAACCAAAACCAGCCCCAGTGCCACCCCCAACGCGCCCAGCCACAGGCTGCCGACTGCGCTGCAAAGGGACACGCTCAGCCCCTCCTGCCATTGCAAGCGGGCATTGCAAGCAAGCCGCCCCTTGGAGGTGAGCCACAGCACCACACTCGCGTTGCGATACAGGTAAAAGCCGAGCCAGACACCAAGCGCCTGCAAAACCAGCGCCGAGTCGGCAAACTTCGCCCCATAAAGCAGGGCCACCACTGGCTGCGCCAGCAGCGCCACCATGGCTGCGCCCGTCAGGCAAATGCCGGCCAGCATCCAGGGCACCAGGCGGGGGACGCTGGATGCGTCATTCGATGCGCCTGTACCGCCATGCCAGCGCACCGCCATGTTGAGCAGCGACTGCGTGGCGATCAGGCCCACATGCGCGGCGGCACGCGTCAGACGGTCCGCTGCGGCATACAAACCCACTTGCATACTGCCGCCGATGTAGCCCAGCACAAACCCTGGCACGCTTTGCGCACTGCTGGCCACGAAACCAGGCAGGATCATGGGACGCATCTGTTGCAGATAGTTGCGCCAAGCCGAGAAATTCAACTCATGCCAATTGGCAAAAATATCTTTCTTGAGGCACGGCAACATCATCAGCCCCGAGAGTACCGACCCCAAACTCAAGGCCAGCACCGCCAACCACGCATGGTGGGCCTCTCGCACCCAGAGCAGGGTGATGGCTGTGCACACAAACCGTCCCAGCGCACTGGCCACGCCCATGGCAAAACCCTGCTCGCGCGCCACAAACCACCACTGCGGAAACATCAAGGTGCCCAGCAGTTGCAGCACAGAGAGCAGCACCATCCACAAAGGCAAGCCGGGAGTGGCCCAGCCCATGAGCAGTACCGGCACGCACAGCACCACGGCCATGGCTGCTCGCGCCAGGAGGTTGTCGAGCAAGGCCTGCGCACGGGCCTTGGCATCATGCGCCACCAGCACCCTGCGCTGTGACTCCGTGTTGAGCCCGGCATCCACAAACACCACGGCAAAAAACACCACCAACTGCGAGAGCATCACCTGCCCGAACAACTCCACCCCGAGAGCCCGCGCCATGACGGGCAGACTGAGAAGCGGCAGGGCCATGGCCACCAACTGGAAAGCGGCAATGCTGCCCGCCGAACGGGCGGCCCGGCTTGCCTGGCCTGACTTGTCTGCCGCCACAATTGTCTTGCGCATGGGGATCACCTTCGCGCTCATGGGGACCGCCGAGGCCAACGCAACCAGGCCGGCCACAGCCCGCGCCACCAACCGGCTCGCAGCAGCGGAAACTCTTTCAACACCCCCTGCCATCTTGCAAGGCGGCGTTCATCGGTGAACAGGATGTCCCACACCACCACGCCGATGCAGGTGAGCAGGAATGTCAATACTGTGGCGATGATGGCATTGAACACCGTCTTCGGCCCGGCCTTGCGCGAAGGCGGCACGGCGCGATCAAGCACTTGCAACACGGAGAGATCGCGTGTTTCGTCGCCAATGGAGAACTCTCTCGCCTTGATGAGTTCACCAATCACCTTTTCCAGACTCTCCACCTCGCGCCGTGCAGGCTCCACGAGCGTTCGCAGTTGGGAGTACTCCTGAAATGACAAAAGCAATCCGCGATTGCGCTTGTTGCCCTCGTACTGCTTGAGAATGTCTTCCGTGGTGGCCGCACGGTACTTGCCCGTGGACTCGATACGGGCCAGTTGGTCACGCAGGCTGGCCAGTTCGTTTCTCATGCGCTGCATTTCCGGATGCCGCTCGGTGATGACTTGCCGTGCCTTGCTGTACTCGATTTCCTTTGTGACGATGAGGCCACGCAACTCAGTGGTTGCCGAGACCGAGCTTTCCTCCTGCCCCTTCATGCGGGTCAGGCCGGTTTTCATTTCCAGCTCCATCAAGCGCTTGTCTGCGGCATCCTGGCGCTTGCGGGCATCGTTGATGAGGTTGTTGTAGAACTCGATTCGGCGCTTGGTGTCCTCACGCGCCAATTGCTTGGCGGTGTCATACATCGAGTCGATCAATGCATTGGCAACAGCAGCCGACAACTCAGCGGTCTTGTCGGTGTAGGACAGGCTGATCATGCCGTCCTTGCCCACAGTCACCTTGGTGCGCTTGCGCACATGCTGGCGCAGGTCATCCATGTCGCTGATGCGGTAGTGATCGGCAAGATTGAAGTCGTCAATCACCTTGTCCTGCACGGTGCGGCTGAGCAGGAGGCTGGCGTACAAGTCAGACGGGTTCTTGAGCGTGATGGCCGATGCACCCAGCACCGCCGCATTGCCTCCCACCTGGTTGAGCAGCGTG